>NZ_PXYY01000079.1:3718-11935 GCF_003013245.1 Neisseria iguanae | reverse complement strand
CATGAACAAGGGGGACGGCTGCCGTTGTGACGGGCATAACGGCTTTTTGCTGTTCGGGATAACGGTTGCCGAAAACCGGTAATGATGTGGGCTTTAAGCAATGGAAAGTGGCCGGTATGCTTGGCAAGCATGGCTTCGGCGGTTTGTTTGAAAAAGCGGCCCATGGGGAGAATCCTCTAAAATCCGGTTTCAAAGGAATTTAGGGGATTTTAGGGGTTTGGGAAAGGGTTAGGTTGTTTTAGCAGCCATTAACCTTTTGTCGGTTGGAAAGGGTTTTGCGGAGGTCTCAAACTATGAAAATTAATTTGATGACGCGATTCATTCACGTCAATAACATTTCCTGCATCAGCTTCATACCCCACTGCCAACCGTTTAATGTGCCATTCAGACGGCCTTCGTGCGGCGACACCAGCAAACGCGCATTCCAGCGCAATGCTTTCTCCTGCGCCCAGTCGGGCGGACAATCGCCGCTTTGGCCGATAACCAAAGCCGTGCGGCAATGGCAGCACGCGCGTTGCAAAGTATGTTCGGCATCATCGGGGAATGCTTCCGGCAGCGGCGATACCAACATCAGATTGCACACGGTTTTCTGCACGTTCACATCTGCCTGATAGAGCCACGCCAACACTGCTGGCACGCCCGCACCATGCGCCACAACCGCAACATGGCGGCTTTGATGTTGGGAAAAGGCCGTCTGCACCGCCTGCTGCCATTCTCCAATGCTTTGCAAACGCGACACTTGCGCCTGAAACACAATCGGATAGCCCAACGCCCAACGTGCCATCCACAACGGTGGCGTTTCGGTATCGTGTACCAGTAACAGTGTTAAATCTTCAAGGTCATACGCGCTTAACATGGTTTTTCCGTTTCAGACGGCCTCACACCGTATAATCGTATTCCACCACCAAAGGCGCGTGGTCTGAGAATTTTTCGTCTTTATACACATGCGCCGACACCGCTTTGGCCGCTAATTCCAGGGTAACCATTTGGTAGTCAATGCGCCAGCCCACGTCTTTTGCATAAGCCTGACCGCGGTTACTCCACCATGTATAACCCGGCACTTCAGGATAAAGCGTGCGCCATATGTCTGTCCAGCCCAAGGCTGCAATCACCTTGCCGATCCACTCGCGCTCTTCAGGCAGGAAACCGGAATTTTTCTGGTTGCCTTTCCAGTTTTTCAAATCAATATTTTGGTGGGCAATATTCCAGTCGCCGCACACCGCAATATCACGCCCTTCCGCCTTCATCGCGGCCAGCATCGGATAAAACGCATCTAAAAAGCGGTATTTCAATTCCTGACGTTCCGGTGCGCTGGTACCGCTGGGCAGATACAGAGAAACCACGGTTAAATCACCGAAATCGCAACGCACAAAACGTCCTTCGCGGTCAAACTCTTCAATGCCTATGCCGTATTGTACCGAATCGGGCTTTTGCTTGCTGTAAACCGCCACGCCGCTGTAACCGCGTTTTTCTGCACAATGCCAATGGCCATACATACCGTGCGGCTGTTTCATGTCTTGTGACAAATCCGCTTCCTGTGCCTTTAATTCCTGCACGCAGACAATGTCTGCCCCGGAAGTAGCGATATATTCGTAAAAACCTTTCTTGTAGGCAGAGCGGATGCCGTTGACGTTGGCAGAGATGATTTTCAGCATAATAAATGTGTTTAAAAAATAAAAAGGAATTGTAACAGAAGTTGGCGGACCGGGCTTTCCCTTCCGGCAGACCATTTAAACCAAGATGTGATTCTGCCCCGCAAACGCACCTGCCGTATTGCCTGCTTTGGAAATACCGCCATTTTCCGTTGCATTTGCACCGAAGCAGCCCGATGAATGCCATTGAAGGCATGCTGTATTTGCAAGCGCGGGTGGCTTTGGGGAAAGTAATATATGCGGTGAAATTAAAGCCGTTTTGGCCAACCTTCGCGCATTGGCGCACTGATGGTACCACTGACCGCGATGGACAAACAGTGTACGATTCATGATTCTGGCAAGCTTCCTGCAAGCCTTGTTCGATATGAATTTGTCGCAATGCCGCATTGGCAGCACGCCTGTTGATTTCGTTACAGGCCGCCAATCAGATTGTAAATACGATGGTGGAACGCAACCAAGCCACAAAACACGAAGACCTGAACCACGGACGGTGTCCATTGGGCTGACCGACACAGGGCGCGAGGTGTTCGTCCGCTGCATGAAAGAAGCCGCGGCATTTGAAGCTAAAATGCCGTAAAGGCCTCAATACGATATGCCATCTGGAAATATTTTAATAAAGTTCTTCTTTCTAAATATCCTGATGAAGTCTTGAATTAAGGCTGTCTGAAACCCATATTGAAAAAATTATTTTTCGATTGTGAAGGCCGATTGCCATGAATAAAACCGTACATTATTTGAAAGACTATGCCGCGCCTGCGTTTTCCGTGTGCAAAACCGATTTGCATTTTGATATTGGCGAACACGAAACGTGCGTGAAATCGCGTTTGATTGTTGAGCCGTTGGTTGACGGTGCCCCGCTGGTGTTGGACGGTTCGGCGGAGTTGCTGTCGTTTAAAATAGATGGTGAAGCGGTAGATTATGTGTTGGCAGACGAAAAGCTGACGGTGGCGGAAATGCCGTCTGAAAGCTTTGTGGTGGAAGTGGAAACGCGCATTGTGCCGTCTGAAAACAAATCGCTGATGGGTTTGTATGCCAGCGGCGGCAATCTGTTTACGCAATGTGAGCCGGAAGGTTTCCGCAAGATGACGTTTTATCCCGACCGTCCTGATGTGATGTCGAAATTCACTACCACGATTGTGGCGGATAAAAAACGCTATCCGATATTGTTGTCCAACGGCAACAAGGTGGATAGCGGCACGTATTCGGACGGCCGCCATTGGGTGAAATGGATTGATCCGTTTGCCAAACCGAGCTATCTGTTTGCGTTGGTGGCCGGTGATTTGGCCTTGACTGCCGACAGCTTCACCACGCAAAGCGGCCGCAAGGTGGCGATTGAGTTTTACACTACCGAAGCGGATAAAGGTAAGGTAGCATTTGCGGTGGCAGCTCTGAAAAACTCGATGGCGTGGGACGAAACGCGTTTCGGTTTGGAATATGATTTGGATATTTATATGGTTGTGGCCGTAGGCGATTTTAATATGGGGGCGATGGAAAACAAGGGTTTGAATATTTTCAACACCAAATATGTGCTGGCCGACAGCCGCACTGCCACCGATACCGATTTTGAAGGCATTGAAGCCGTTATCGGCCATGAATATTTCCACAACTGGACGGGCAACCGCGTGACCTGCCGCGACTGGTTCCAGCTTTCGTTGAAAGAAGGTTTAACCGTATTCCGCGATCAAGAGTTTTCCGGCGATCGCGCCAGCCGCGCCGTGCGCCGGATCGACAATGTGCGTATGCTGCGCCAACACCAATTCCCCGAGGATGCCGGCCCGACCGCCCATCCGGTGCGTCCCGCCAGCTATGAAGAGATGAACAATTTCTACACCATGACCGTATATGAAAAAGGTGCGGAAGTGGTGCGCATGTATCACACGCTGTTGGGTGAAGAAGGTTTCCAAAAAGGCATGAAGCTCTACTTCAAACGCCACGACGGACAGGCGGTGATGTGCGATGATTTCCGCAATGCGATGGCCGATGCCAATGAAATCAATCTTGACCAGTTTGCCTTGTGGTACAGCCAAGCCGGTACGCCGACTTTGGATATCACCGGCCGTCTGAATAACCATAATTTTGTGTTAACCATCAAACAAAGCATTCCGGACACGCCGGATATGGCCGGCAAGGAGCCGATGATGATGCCGGTGAAAGTCGGTTTACTGAATGAAACAGGCGAAGCAGTGGTTTTCGATTATCGGGGCGAGCGTGTGACCGAAGCCGTGTTGCTGCTGACCCAGGCCGAGCAGGAATTTGAATTCGGCGGCGTAAATGAAAAGGTGGTGCCGTCATTACTGCGCGGCTTTAGTGCGCCTGTGCATTTTCACTATCCGTATCGCGATGAAGATTTAGCCTTACTGCTGGCACACGATTCCGATGAATTCAGCCGCTGGGAAGCCGCGCAAACGCTTTATCGCCGCGCCGTTGCCGCCAATTTGGCCGCCATCGAAGCAGGTAGAACCTTGCCGGAACACACCCGTTTGATTGAAGCGGTGAAACAAGTATTAAATAACGCCGATTTGGATGCCGCGTTCAAAGCTGTGTTGCTGCAAGTGCCGTCTGAAAGCGAATTATGGGATGGCAAAGACCATATCCATCCGCTGCATTACCACCAAGCGCGCGAAGCTCTGCTGGATGCCGTTGCTGCTGCGTGTATTACTGAATTGGTTGAGATACGCGAATGGGCGTTGGCGCAAGAAGCCGGCAGCAGCTTTGGGGCGCCGTATGAATACCACCCAGAATTGGCCGGAATACGTACGCTGCTGGCTGCCGTCCGTCTGTTGGCGATTCGGGTAGAACGCCATCAAACCATTCAAGTGGGCAATTACGAAGACGAACAACTCGCTGACCATAAAGAAGCCGTCATCTGTGCCCGTTTGCAAGATTACATCACGCGCTATGAGCAGCTTTCACCGAATATGACCCATGAAATCAGCGTGTTGAATACGGTAAATCACTTGGAATATGCCGGTCGCAACACCTTGCTTGACCGATTTGCCGAACGCTATGCCGATGATGCGCTGGTGATGGACAAATACTTTATCCTGATTGGCGCCAGCCACCGCAGCGACACGCTGGCGCAAGTTCAAACGGCCTTACATCACCCGAGATTCAGTTTGGAAAACCCGAACAAAGCGCGTTCATTGTTGGGCAGCTTCAGTCGCAATGTGCCGCATTTCCATGCTGAAAACGGCAGTGGCTATACATTTTTGGCCGATAAAGTGATGGAGATCGACCGCTTTAATCCGCAAGTGGCCGCGCGTTTGGTGCAGGCGTTTAACATCTGCCACAAACTCGAACCGCACCGTCGCTCTTTAATGACTGCGCAACTGCAACGCATTCAAGAACAAGAAGGTTTGTCGAAAGACGTGGGCGAGATTGTCGGTAAAATTTTGGCGTAATCGTACGAACGAATAAAAGGCCGTCTGAAAAATCATTTTTTCAGACGGCCTTTTGATTTTGATACGCTTATTCGGCCAATTCGGTTTGCTCGTGCGACATGATTTCTTGTCCCACGTCTTCCATCAGGCTTAGGTAACGCTCGTAGTTTTTCAGGATGTCGGCAATCAATTCTTTACGGCTCATGTACTGCACGTTATAGCCGGTGCGGCCGTCTGAAAAATAGGTTACCGGCGCATAAGTGGTGTTGCTGCGGATATGCGGCAGATTGCTTTCTTGCACCAGTTGTTCGGCGATGTCGTAACGCACTGATTTGATGCCGTATACAAAGTTGCGCATAGTCGATTTCTCAATGACCAATTCAATCAATGGTTCTTCATCAGTGAGGGCTTCGGTGTTGACTTGTACGGTCAGGCCGTACCCTTTGTTCATTTCCATGCTCAATTCGCGCATGGCAGGCAGAGCGGTGTATTTCATAAAGCTGTGAATATCCAGCTCCTGAGATTGGTTGAGCATGGTTTGCAAACGCTCTTTCCAATGTTCGCCTGTCCAGTAGCTGCTGGTCGGTGTGACAACGGTATTGAAGTATCTCTGGTCGGCTTCCAAGGCTTTCCACAGGCTGAAGGCCATCAGAATCATTAAAAATGCAAACGGCAAGGCGGTAATCAAGGTCATGGTTTGTAAGACGCTCATGCCGCCTGAATTGAGCAGGACAATGGCAATCGCCGACATCAAAAAGCCCCACATCACGGCCTGCCATTTCGGCGAAGCCATACTTTTATCGCGTGAAGCAATGCTATTCAACACGTAGATGCCGGAGTCGGCAGAAGTGATGAAAAACAAAGAGATGATAATCAAGGCGACAATGCTGCTGAAGGTTGGCAACGGCAGGTAGTCTAAGAAGGCAAACAGCAATTTTTCCGGAGAAGAAGTCAGGCCGGCCAATGCGCCGCTGGCAACGTTGGCATCTAGCCAGATGGCACTGTTACCGAAAATGGTAAACCATAATACGCAATACACGCTCGGAATCACCAAGACGCCGAAAATAAATTCGCGGATGGTGCGGCCGCGCGAAATACGGGCGATAAACAAGCCGACAAACGGCGCCCATGAACACCACCATGCCCAGTAAAGCACAGTCCAGCCGTTGAACCAGCCGGTATTGCCGGATTCGTAAACATAGGTTTTGAAGCTCAGTTCAACCAAGTTGCTGAGGTAGTCGCCCAAGTTGTTGCTGAATGCGCCCAAAAGGTGCAAGGTAGGGCCGGTAAACAAAACAAACAGCATCAATAATACGGCCAGAACCAAATTGGTTTCACTCAGTATTTTAACGCCTTTGCCGACGCCGGACGCGGCTGAAGCCGCCGCCATAGCCATCACGGAAATAATCACGATCACTTGCATGCTGAAGCTGTTTTCCGATATCCAGCCGATTTGTTGCAAACCGGAGCCCAGTTGAACAGCACCAAAGCCTAATGTGGTGATGATACCGAACAGCGTGGCGATAAGCGCCATCACTTCAATGGCATCGCCGAGACGGCCATTGATTTTGTCTTTTAAAATAGGATAGAAGCAGGAACGTAGTGCCAATGGCAGCTTATAGCGGAAACCGAAATAAGCTAAAGCCAAGGCAATCACGCCGTAAATCGCCCAAGCATGAATGCCCCAGTGGAAGAAGGTATGCAACATGGCTGATTCCGCTTCACCATTGCTGATGGGATCGGTATAGTGGGATAATGGTTCGGCTACACCGAAGAACATCAAACCAACCCCCATCCCGGCGGCAAACAGCATAGACAGCCATGACATGAATGAAAATTCAGGCTCTTCTTCGTCCGTCCCCAGCTTGATACTGCCAAGATTACTGATGGCGAGAAAAATCAGGAAAAACAGAAAGACAGAAAAGGTCAAAATATAAAACCAGCTGAAATGCTGGAAAATACCTTCTTTCAAGAAATTGAGGGTGTTTTGCATACCTACGGGGAAAGCAAGTGTACCGACTAACAATAGGATGACGAATATTAATGTAGTGATAATCACAATCGGTTTGAAAGAGGATTTTTTTTGGATTAGCGAGTAAAGACTCATTAACTTCTCCATGTTTTCATCGCTATGATAAGCGATGTGTATTTCAGATGGCCTTCCGCGATCAGAAAAACCAGCGATAAAAGGCAATTTAATCCATGCAATTAAATTGCCTTTTTGGGGAAATGATTGATTATCATAACAAATTAGCCTATTTTTGTAAAATTGCCAACAACCTTACTGAAATATCGAGATATTTCATGCTTCAGTCAATCTGATTTGGTTGCATGAAAATATGTTGGTAAAGCAGCTTTGGACAGCAGGATAAAAGAACGTGGATTTGAATTTATCTTAATCGGTTGTATTTTCCGATTTGATTATATATTTGGTTATAATAGTCAAAGAAAATTAAATTCAGCACAATACCACATATGTCATACTCAAAAGACTACCGGCAAATGATACTGAACAAACTTGCAGCAAGTGCTTCCTATCGGGCACTGGCCGGTGGGTACAACATTAGCAAAGCCACCATACAAAACCAGAAAAAACGGCTGGAGAAAAAAAGTTGTTACCACACGCAAGTCAAAAATAAGCATGGAAAAATTACAGCAGGACGTCGGACAAGTATCCCGACCACTTCCAACGTGGGCAGATTGTGCGCTTTAACTGCACCCAATGGGCAATCCGCATAGCACTCAAACGGCTCAAACTGTCTCAAAAAAAAGAGATTGAATCACCGGCAGGCCAATGAAGCCGAGAGGGCTCATTTTCTTGAGCAACTACAAGGTTGTCAGCAAGAAAACAGACCCATTGTTTACCTTGATGAAAGCGGCTTCAACCGCATGGTTACCGGCCTTATGCCTGTGCACCTAAAGGCCGGTCATGTTATGGCACATACAACTGGCAGCTTAAAAACAAAACCGATGCTGCAGGCAATTCACAACGGCAAACTGCTCACGGTTGGTTTATATGGTTGCAGTACCAACAGCGATATTTTTCATCACCGGGTTGGGGCTTTGCTATTGCCGGAATTACCTCAAAACAGCGCGGCCGTGACGGATAATGCCGCGTTTCATAAAAAGAGCGAGGTCGTTCAAAATCCTGTGTCAGCTTGAATTCTACAACCGGATAATGCTGT
>NZ_PXYY01000079.1:0-3708 GCF_003013245.1 Neisseria iguanae | reverse complement strand
GGCTCGGATTAAGAAAATACGTCAGGATTGGCGGCTTGACTGCATCGATACCCTTTTCTTTTACTTTATGCGGATTTGTACTGTTTTTTAATTTCTTTGACTATATTTATAATTTAAAGAGAACTTATAAAAACGCAACAGGTTTTAGCCGTTGCGCTTTTCGTATGCGTTTATCTTACAGACTCCCTAAAATAATGCGCAATACACGTCGTAACGGTTCGGCGGCTCCCCACAGTAATTGGTCGCCAACGGTAAAGGCGCTGATATATTCGCCGCCTATGCCCAGTTTGCGGATGCGGCCTACCGGTACGGTCAGCGTACCGGTCACGGCTGTAGGGGTAAGGTCGTTCATGCTGGCTTCTTTTTGATTCGGCACCACTTTCACCCAATCATTGGCTTCGGCCAAAATGCGTTCGATTTCTTTTACCGGCAAGTTTTTTTTCAATTTCAGCGTGATGGCTTGGCTGTGGCAACGCATAGAACCGATGCGCACGCACAAACCGTCAATCACGATTGGCTGCCTGGTACTTAAAATTTTATTGGTTTCCACGCCACCTTTCCATTCTTCTTTGGATTGGCCATTGCCTAAATCGGCATCAATCCAAGGAATCAGGCTGCCGGCCAAAGGTACGCCGAAATTGGTTTTTGGATAGTCTTCGCTGCGCAGGAAATCGGAAACTTTGCGGTCAATGTCTAAAATGGCGCTGGAAGGATTGGCCAATTCATCGGCAACTTGTGCTTTGATGGCACCCATACCTTCAATCAACTCGCGCATGTTTTTCGCACCGGCACCGGAAGCAGCTTGATAGGTCATGCTGGTGGCCCATTCGACCAAATCGTTTTGGAACAAGCCGCCCAGTGCCATCAGCATCAGGGAAACAGTGCAGTTGCCGCCGATGTAGTTTTTCACGCTGTTTTTCAGACCGTCATCAATGATGTTGCGGTTAACCGGGTCTAAGACGATAATAGCGTCATCGGCCATGCGCAAAGAAGAGGCCGCATCAATCCAGTAGCCTTTCCAGCCGCTGTTGCGCAGGGGTTGGAAAACCGCTTTGGTGTAATCGCCACCTTGGCAGGTAACAATGATGTCCATTTTGGACAGTTCGGCCACATCATTGGCATTGAGCAGGGTTTTGGCTGTTTGGCCGAAATCAGGGGCGGTGCCGCCGGCGTTGGACGTGGTGAAAAAATACGCTTCAGGAATGTGGGCGAAGTCGTTTTCTTCTTTCATGCGTTGCATCAATACTGAGCCGACCATCCCGCGCCAACCAACGAAACCTACTTTCATTCTGTGCTCCTTGAGGGAAATTGTTAACAAAATTCTGAAATGAGTAAAGTAAATGTTTTAACGCCGCCTGAAAAAAATGTAAAGGTTTTTATTGAATTTTTTGCCAATGCGCAAATATGAGTGTTTAAATCTTATCAAAAAGGTAAATGTATGAATGATTTGAACTCAATGCCGTCTGAAACGACAGAGTCACAAATTGAAGTGGATTTAGCATTGCCGATGAAGCGGATAGGTGCGGTTTTGCTTAATAGCGTGTTGAATGTCGCCGCTTATATTCCGCTGATTATTTCGGTGTTGTCCGGTGAGAGTGGTTATTTACAGCGTGCTAATACGGCGAAAGAAGTGGCTTTGCCTGAAGCCAACATGACTTGGCTGATGATTGGCATCGCCGTGTTGGTGGCGTATGGTGCAGTGCAAATTTATTTTATGAGCCGTGACGGCCAGTCGCTGGGTAAGAAAATATTGGGTATTCGGGTGTTGAAAACCGACGGCACCAATCCGGGTTTTTTTGGCGCGGTGTTTATGCGTGAAGCGGCATATTACTTTTTGTTGGGTTTGGCGGTGGGCATCATCGCCTATGTCGCCCAGTCGATTACCGGGAATCCCGAGATGTTTGATTTGCTGAGTAACCTGTTGCAAATTGCCGCTTATTTGGTGTGTGTAGTGATGTTGTTTAAAGTGAAGAGTGACCGCCGTACTTTGCAGGATTATTTGGCCAATACAGTGGTGGTCCAATTACCTAAGCATTGATGCCTAGGGTCGTCTGCAAGTTTCAGACAGTCCAGGCCTTTGTA
The DNA here is from genome assembly GCF_003013245.1 of Neisseria iguanae. Lineage (GTDB taxonomy): Bacteria > Pseudomonadota > Gammaproteobacteria > Burkholderiales > Neisseriaceae > Neisseria > Neisseria iguanae. The sequence continues at coordinate 1,626 of NZ_PXYY01000079.1, read as the reverse complement.
AAATCCCCAATTTGGCACGCTTCCCAAACATTTGCCTGTCTAAGTGATATGTCTGCGCATTCTGCGATGCTACCGCTTTGAACCAGATTCAAATCCGAGGCTTTTGCAAAGATCCCGTCCTCGTTTTTAAAAAAAGGAAACAACATGTTGGAGGAAGTGATTGGTGATACTGCCGGTTCGCCATTTGAATTGAATCCTGATAAACACACCGATTTCGAGCTGATGGGTGCAGATGTTGGTTTTACCGATGATACGGTTTGCACGGTCGCGATTGCCGATTGGGTGAATAAGGGCTGCCCGGATAATTTGACGGCTATTTTACAACGTTAGTGCCGTCGTTATCCGGATCCGAAAGGCGCATACGGCAGCTGTTTTCATGAATGGGTTGTCCTGGAAAATCCGCAGCCGTATGGCAGTTGGGGCAATGGTTCCGCCATACGGGTGTCGGCAGTAGGGTGGGCCGTTTGATGGTTTGGCCGATGTTTTGTGCTATGCCGAACAGTCGGCAGCGGTAATGCACAACCACTCTGAGGCCATCAAAGGCGCGTAAGTCGTGGCGGCAATAGTTTATTGGGCGAGAACGGGACAGGATAAGGCATTTATCTGCGCGCAAATTGCCGATAGGTTCAGGTATGATTTGGATCGAACTTGTGACGATATCTGTCCGAATTATCAGTTTGACGAAAGCTGTATGAGAACGGTGCCTGAAGCGATTATTCCATTTTTGGATAGCGAAATTTCGAACATACGTTGCGTTTTGTGGTGTCGTTGGCAACCATTACAGGCAGCATCGCTGAAGCGTATTACCGACAGATTTCGTCGGAGATTGCAGAGAAGGCGTTGGCAATACTGCCTAATGAAATGAAAGAAGCCTTATTGAAAATAAATAAGTAAGGTTTCAGGCTGTTTGAAAGCAAATCAATTGTTGCTTAGCTGGATTGATGTTCTAATCAGGCAGCCGACAAATAAAAGCCCTTGCTTAAAGCAAGGGCTTTTATTGAAACTGGTGGAGGTAAGCGGGATCGAACCGCTGACCTCTTGCATGCCATGCAAGCGCTCTACCAACTGAGCTATACCCCCTTGGGAAAACGAGTTGAAATCGGATTCCAACTCGTTAAAAGTGGTGGCGAATCAGGGATTCGAACCCCGGACACAAGGATTATGATTCCTCTGCTCTAACCGACTGAGCTAATTCGCCGTTTCGTGAAGTCGCTATTATATGTTTTTTTGAATCGTTGGCAAGGGTAAATCGTTAAAATTTTTATTGATGATTGATTTTAAATGGTAAAAAATATGTCAAATATCAAAAACAGCTTGTAGGCCGTCTGAAAAATGTTCAGCCGCCTCTTTGGCTTGCTCATAATTCATAATTTATGGCTGAAGTCGTCAAATTAGAAGCCCTGCCAATCGACATCAATGTATTTGCCGAACGCAATCACTTTGAAGAATTCGCTTATTTCGTGTTGGTTAAGTAATTTTTAGAGGCTGACGCAGATTATCCCCAAACACCACACCATTTCCGCAGCATTTCAAGCTGCCCGGACGGTGTGCCGAAGTCAAAGCGGAACCCGCATTCTTTCAGGAACAGCAGGCAAGATTTACGGCCAACCCCATTGTATTTGCGCA
>NZ_PXYY01000078.1 GCF_003013245.1 Neisseria iguanae | reverse complement strand
CGTCACGGTGGCGGAAGAGCGCTTCGAGAAACAAAGCACGTCTTTATTCGACAAAATCAAATCATGGTTTAAATAAGCCTTTCTTTACAGGCCGTCTGGAAATGCGCTAAAGCTTTCAGGCGGCCTTTATGTATCTGAATGCATACAAACACGTTATAATAAGACCATCTGAAAAAGGCCGTCTGAAAGCCCGTTATGAATTCTTTGAAACAGAAAATTTTAGAACAAGCCCGTATCGAGGGTGCGCAAGTGACTGCTTTGCGTGAGCAGGTGCTGGATATCGTGTTGCAGCAGACCGGTGTCATCAAAGCCTACAACGTTTTGTCGCTTATGCAGCAGCAAAGCGAAGGCGTAGTCGCCCCGCCAACCGCCTACCGGGCCTTGGATTTCTGGGCTGAGCAGGGGGTGTTGCACAAAGTGGCCGCAATCAACGGCTATGTGTTGTGCAGCCACGCGCAACACGATTGCGATGACCATTGCCACGATGATGAAGCCGCTGCCACCCACCACAGCGCGTTTATTTTGGTCTGTACCGAATGCGGCGCGGTCGATGAGCAAACCCTCAGCCAAGAATGGACGGCCTTGCGTACCGGTGTGGCTGAGAGCGGTTTTGCCTTAAAAGAAGAACACGTTGTTTTAACAGGAATCTGCAAGAAATGTCAGTAAAGAAAACCAAAGTCCACCTGATTTCCGGCTTCTTAGGTACCGGCAAAACCACCGCGCTCAAAAGCCTGATGGCGCAAAAAGACCCGAATGAAAAATGGGTGATTATCGTCAACGAATTTGGCGAAATTGGTATTGACGGCGCAGTATTGAGCGACGACGGCATTCCTGTAGCGGAAATTGCCGGCGGCTGCCTATGTTGCACCGCCGGGGCGCAAATGGGCAGTACCGTGCAAAAAATGTTGCGTGATGCCGAACCCGACCGCCTGATGATCGAAGCCAGCGGCTTGGCGCATGCCGCCAGCGTGATTGACGAACTCAAAGCCCCACCGTTGAAAGACTTGGTGGAAATCGCCGCTGTGTTTACCGTGGTCGATCCGCGCCAATTTATTGACCCGAGCTACGCCAACCAAGCGTTGTATAAAGACCAAATCGGCGTGTGCGATGTATTGGTGGCGAGCAAAACCGATTTATGTACGCCCGAACAACTGGCAGAATTTCACAACAAAGCAGCTAAGCTGTTTCCGCCGAAAGCCAAAGTGGTCGAAGTGGAAAACGCGCAACTCGATATCGGGTGGCTGGATATTCCGGTGGTGGAAAAATCCCGTTACCGTATCAAAGCCCTACCCGACAACACCATGGGCTTCCAATCCGAAGGCTTCACCTTCCCTGCCGGACTGGATTTCGATGGCGAACGGCTGACTAACTTTTTCAACGACTTACCGAAAATGACTGAAGGTCTGGTACGCGCCAAAGGCGTGTTTCAGGTGTTGGGCACTTGGGTATGGTTAAACTGGGTCGATGGGCAATGGGGTGCAAATCAAGTTTCGTGGCGGCGCGATTCACGGTTTGAATTGATTGCCAAATCGTTTGACGCAGATATGATTGAGCGGAAATTGAAAGAGGCTTTAGAAAAATAATATATTGGCCGTCTGAAATCTTTAATATTTCAGATGGCCTTTGGTCTTGTGGAGAAATCAAATGAATATAAATGAGTTTATGTCTACATATACAAACCATCCTGTTTTATTTATTGGAACAGGGATGAGTTTACGATATTTAAAGAATTCATTTACATGGGATGGACTATTGTCAAAAAGCAATGGACTTATTTGATGATGACAAAGAATATCTTAATATTAAATCTCGGTGTTTTAGATATGAGATATGTAGGTTTGAATTAGTTGCAAAAGAGTTAGAAAAAAGATTCAATACTGTACTCGAAAATGATCCAGATGGAAAATTTAAAGAAATTAATGATATATTTTTTAATGAAATGAGAAATAGGGATGTTTTATTAAGTAGATTTAAAATTTATGTTTCTAAATTGTTATCTGCTTTAGATTATAGAGAGGAAAGGCAAGAGGAATTAACTGCACGAAAAAATATTGGTTCAATTATTACTACCAATTATGATAATTTTGCTCAAGATGTATTTGATTTTAACCCTCTAAATAGGAAATGATATTTTATTAAGTAATCCATATGGATCAGTATATAAAATACATGGCTGTGTCAGTAGACCGGAAAAAATTATTCTAACGGAGGATGATTATAATAATTTTAAAGTGAAATATGAGTTAATTAGGGCACAATTACTTTCTTTATTTATACACAATCCTATAATTTTTCTTGGTTACAGTGTAGGAGATGAAAACGTAAAAGATATTCTAAAAACAATATTCACATATGTAGAAACAAATTCTGAAGAAGCTCAAAAGATTAGAAGAAATTTTTTATTGGTTGAATATGAAAATGGTTCTGATAATATAGAAGTTTCCGAACATAATATTGATATATCATGGTTAACTACGATTCGTATTAATAAAATTAAAACTGATAAATTTTTAGAAATATACAAAGAATTAGCTGCTTTAACTTTGCCTATTTCAGCAATGGATGTTAAAAAAATGCAATCCATTGTTAAAGAAATTAACACTGGGGGAAATATTAAAGTTTATTTTACAGAAGATATGGATTCATTAAGTAATGGTGATAGGGTAATTGCAATTGGCTCTTCAAAAACAATTACATATAATTTTCAAACAACTTCTGAAATGATGTTAACATAATTGAGGAAGCAAATTCTCAGCTTTTGATGCTGATTAATAAGCAAAAAATTGCAGCTAAACAATATTTTCCTATTTATGGGTTTGCAAAGATTTGTTCTGCTATAGGCAAAGAGAAGCAATTAAAAAGGCAGCAGCTTGATATGCTGAAAAATTCAATTGCAAATATACAGAAACAGTGCAAAAACAGTCATACATGTATTACAGATATTAAAATTGCAGATATTAAATCAGATGAAAGTATTTCAAATACATATAAAAATAATGCGATTGCATGGGCAATTTGGCATGGTTCTCTAGATTTAAAAGAAGTGGAACAGTATTTGAAAGATATGAATTTAGATGAAAAGAAACCAACTGATTATAGAAAGCTATTATGTATGTTTGATTATAAAAAATACGGTGAAAAAATTTGAATTTCGGCATGATATTTTATATAGAATTTCATAAGGAACATCCATGTGGCGTTATATCCTGCAACGCTTGTTATTACTCATTCCGACCCTGCTCGGCATTTTGGCGGTCACCTTTGCCATTATCCAATTCGTCCCCGGCGGGCCGGTGGAGCAGATGGTGCAGCAGCTGACCCAAAGTGCGGCGGTGGGTGAAGCGGGTGGCAGTGCGGCGAATATGATGAAATCGGGCAGCTTAAGTGCTGACGACATGGCAGCATTGAATGCGCTTTACGGTTTTGACAAACCGCCGTTGACGCGTTTTGTCGAGATGGTCGGGCACTTTGCCCGCTTTGATTTGGGTGAGAGCTTTTTCCATCATCAAACCGTGTTCGGGTTGGTGAAAGAAAAAATGCCCGTGTCTATGAGTTTGGGGCTGTGGACTTTTTTCCTGACCTATCTGATTTGTATTCCGCTGGGCATTGCCAAGGCGGTGCGCGACGGCAGCCGCTTTGATATGCTGACGGGCATGGTGGTGTTGGTCGGCTATACCATTCCGCCGTTTGTATTGGGCTTGGTGTTGCTGGTATTATTCGGCGGCGGCAGCTTTTTTTCATGGTTTCCGCAGGGCAGTTTGGTCAGCGATGATTTTGAACATTTATCCGCACTCGGCAAAATCAAAGATTATCTGTGGCACATGGCCTTGCCGGTTACCGCTTCGGTGGTTGGCAATCTGGCGGTAATGACGGTGTTGGCCAAAAACGTTTTTCTTGAAGAAATCCGCCGCCAATATGTCTATACCGCCCGTGCCAAAGGTTTGCCGGAAAAACAGATTTTGCTGAAACACGTGTTCCGCAACGCCATGATTCCGTTGATTACCGGTTTCCCCGCCGCCTTTATCGGCGCATTTTTCACCGGCAGCCTGCTGATTGAAACGCTGTTCTCACTTGACGGCTTGGGATTGCTTTCTTATGAAGCGGTGATGAAACGCGATTATCCGGTGGTAATGGGCACGCTGTATGTGTTCACACTGATGGGGTTGCTGGCGAAACTGTTGTCGGATATTTCATATTCATGGGTCGATCCGCGCATTCATTTTGGTGGGAAATAGACATGGAATATTCAACAAACGGCTTGGCTTATTATCTTGAATGCTTTGATAACTTGAATTGTGCGAAAAGTGCGAAATTTGAAAAAGCCCTTCAAGCCGGTATTGCTGCTGACGGTTATCCGATTGTATGAACAAGAAATTTTGCGTAGCAGGCAAATCCTATTAAGCCATGATTTGGAACGTACTTTTAACGCTGTTTGGGCGGAAGTATGTGCCACGGCGCATAGGTTAAATTTAGCTATACCGTTTTGGTCGTTGCAGCCGAAAGTAGGCTGGGAAGATGGGTTTGCCAACAAAAACAAAATGAAATCATCCAATGTGTTGAAACAGGCTGTGGAATATGCCGAAATTGATGAGCCGTTGCAGTTCTGGAAGAAGCATATTGTCGATCTGAATCGGGTGAATTTCTGATTGAACGTTACTTCAACCGCAGCGGGCCCCTTTCGCCTGATACAGTTGCCAAAACAACAGCTTCGGAGATTGGGCATATTTCTGTGCGGCCAATGATGAATAGGGCAGCTCGTTGTCAGTTGTATAAAAAACCAATAGGCCGTCTGAAAAAATTACCACGGTAGGTTGGGTTGCAAACCCACAATCTTTTTAACTATCGCTTCGTTGGGTTTGCAACCCGGCCTACAATTACAGATTTCAGACGGCATCAAAAAACGCACATGCGTATGGTTACACCGCTTCGGGCCACTAGCCGTACCTACATAAATCAACCATTTAAAACCATGAAAACCCTTACTCAAAACCCCACCTGGCAGGCGTTTAAGCAGCACAAGCGCGGTTGGTTTGCGTTGCGTGTATTGGCGGTGCTGTTTGCCGTGGTGCTGGCCGCACCGCTGTGGAGCAACGATAAACCGCTGTGGATTCAGTACCAAGGCGGATATTATTTCCCGCTCGTCAATACCTATCATGAAACCGAATTCGGCGGCGATTTCGACACGCCGGCTGACTATCTCGATCCCTTAATCCGCCAAAACATCACGTCTGACGGCAATTTCGCCCTTTACCTGCCCAATCCTTACGCCGCCAACACCTTAAACGATTTCGACACACGACCCGATCCGGCAAGACCGTCTGAGCGGCATTGGCTGGGTACAGACGACCGCGGCCGCGATGTGTTGGCGCGCTTGGTATATGGTTTTCGCGATTCGTTGCTGTTTGCGCTGGCCTTGACTGCCGTGACCACCTTTATCGGCGTGGTAATGGGCGCGGTGCAAGGCTATTTCGGCGGTAAAACCGACTTGCTGATCCAGCGTTTTCTCGAAATCTGGGGCGGCTTGCCCGAGCTTTACCTACTGATTATTTTGTCATCGTTTTTTAATCCGGGCTTGCTGATTTTATTGCTGCTGTTATCGCTGTTCGGCTGGATGGGGTTGTCGGATTATGTGCGCGCCGAGTTTTTGAAAAACCGTCAGGCCGATTATGTGCTGGCGGCAAAAAGCATGGGTGTGGGCAACGGTACGATTATGTGGCGGCATATTCTGCCTAACAGCCTCACGCCGGTATTGGCATTTTTACCGTTCCGTATTTCCGGCGCGGTGTTGGCGCTGACCAGTCTCGACTTCTTAGGACTGGGCGTACCCGCTTCGCAAGCAAGTTTGGGCGAACTGCTGGCGCAGGGCAAGGAAAATCTCGACGCATGGTGGATCGGTTTGCCGGCAGTTGGTGCGTTGACCATAATGTTGCTGCTGTTGGTGATGGTGGGCGAAGGTTTGCGTTATGCATTTGATGTGCGGGCACGCAATTGATTTCAGACGGCCTTTACTGGATTATCTTGGATTTTTGCCGAAAATCCCATCAGAACTTGCTTGTTTTTACGTGAAACGGCTTACTTTCTTTATGCCGATTCTATAAAATACAGGCGTCTTAATAACGGGCTGTTTTGTTGGGCATGCCAAACCATTCCAATAAGAAAACTTTATGAATTATCTTTATCGCAATTTTTATCAAATGCTGTCGGCGGCAAACCATAAGTCCGCCAAAAACACCGCTATTTTCAACGATCAGGAAAAAATCAGTTACCAGCAACTCAAGCAGCAGGTTGATGCGGTGGCCGCTTATCTGCAAAGCATTGATGTGAAGTTCGGCGAAAAAGTGGCGCTGGCCGTGTCGAATTCTCCTGATTTTATTGTAGCCTATTTTGCGGTGACGGCTTTGGGAGCGGTGGCCGTACCGATGAACACATTTTTAAAACACGATGAATTTGCATATATTCTCAATGATTGCGCTGCTAAATTGTTGTTTGCTTCGGATGGCTTGAAAGAAGTAAAAGGCTTAGAAAACAAAACCAAGCTGGAGAAAATTATTTGGATGGGCGATAAGCCGCTGACTGATAAAAAACACGCGCATTTTATGGCGGCTTTATCGTTTCCGGAAAAGCCGGATTTAAGCCACCAGCCCGTCATTGATGATTTGGCACACATCATTTACACATCAGGCACCACCGGCCACCCGAAAGGTGCGCTGATTACTTATAAAAACCTGTTTTCCAACCTTCAAGGAGTGGAGCAGGTGTTTAAAATTTCCCGTAAAGACCGCTTTGTCGTGTTTCTGCCGATGTTCCACAGTTTTACCCTGACGGCGATGGTGTTGCTACCGATTTACATGGCCTGTTCGATTATTTTGGTGAAATCGGTATTCCCGTTTTCTAACGTACTAAAACAGGTTTTACTCAAGCGTGCCACGATTTTCTTGGGCGTGCCGGCAATTTACACCGCGATGGGCAAAGCGAAAATTCCGTGGTATTTCCGCTGGTTCAACTGCGTGCGTCTGTTTGTCAGCGGCGGGGCGCCTTTGGCCGAGCAAACCATTTTGGATTTCAAGGCCAAATTCCCCAAAGCCAAGCTGATTGAAGGTTACGGCCTGAGCGAATGTTCGCCGGTGGTGTCGGTCAACACACTGGAGCAGCAAAAAGTCGGCAGCGTGGGCAAACCTTTGCCGGGCTATCAAATCAAAGCGATTGACGACGAATTGATGGAAGTCGGAAAAGGCGGCGTGGGCGAACTGATTGTCAAAAGCGATGCAGTGATGCAGGGCTATCTGAATATGTCCGGCGCCACCGATGAAGCGATTGTCAACGGTTGGCTGCGCACGGGTGATTTGGTGCAGATTGACGATGACGGCTTTATCTTTATTGTCGAACGCAAAAAAGACCTAATTATTTCCAAAGGCCAAAACGTCTATCCGCGCGAGATTGAAGAAGTGCTGTATAAAATGGACTCGGTGGAAGCGGCGGCGGTGATAGGCGTGAAAGACCAATATGCCGATGAAGAAATCGTCGCCTTTGTGCAGGTGAAAGACAAAATGACGCTCGATGAAAAAGAAGTGCGCGCCTATCTGCGCAAAAATCTGGCGAATTTTAAAGTGCCGAAGCATATTTATTTTAAAGACGAGCTGCCGAAAAACGCCACCGGCAAAGTGTTGAAACGTGTGTTGAAACAGCAGTTGCAGGAAGGGCAATCAGCCTGACAAAGCCGTCTGATAAGCGTGGTTGAACAATCACGCTTTTATTCTATGGAAACTGTCATGACCCCGATTTTACAAATCGAAAACCTTAATGCTTCATTCCCGGGCAAACAGGTGTTGCACGACATCAACCTTAGCGTGCAAGCCGGGCGGAAACTGGCGATTGTCGGCGAGAGCGGCAGCGGCAAAACCGTATTGGCGCAGGGCATCATGCGGCTGAATCCGGCGGTGTCGCTGACAGGCCGTCTGAAATTCGAAGGTACGGATTTGCTGACGCTGCCGGAGCGCGAATTGCGTAAGCTGCGCGGGCGGGAAATCGGTATGGTGTTTCAAGAGCCGATGACGGCTTTAAATCCGGTGATGCGGGTGGGGGCGCAGATTGCAGAGGTGTTGACCCTGCATTTGGGTTTGCCGAAAAAAGCGGCTTGGGCGCAGGCGGTGGCGTTGTTGGCGGAAACGGGGATTCACCAGCCGGAGGAAAAAGCGCTGGCCTATCCGTTTCAATTATCGGGCGGGCAGCGGCAGCGGGCGATGATTGCGATGGCGGTGGCGGCCGAGCCGAAGCTGTTGATTGCCGACGAGCCAACTACCGCGCTTGATGTGGCGGTACAGGCGCAGATTTTGGATTTGCTTTCGCGTTTGCAGGCGGAAAAAAACATGACCCTGCTGTATATTAGCCATGATTTGAATCTGGTGCGCCGTTTTGCCGATGATGTGGTGGTGATGCAGCATGGCCGAATTGTCGAGCAGGGCAGTGTGGAAGAAGCGTTCAGACGGCCTCAACATGAATACACCCGAATGCTGCTCAATGCCAAATCGGTTCGGCAAGTGGCTGATTTACCGGAGAATCCCGCTACCGTTTTGGAAGGCGTGGCCATCAGTGTATCCGTAAAAGAACAGGCCGGCTGGTTTAAAAAACGCCGCAAAATATTGCTGCGGCCCTTGGATTTTCATTTAAAAGCGGGCGAAACCTTGGGCATTATCGGTGAGAGCGGCAGCGGCAAAACCACGCTGGCCAAAGCCGTAATGCATCTGATAACTGCGGAAGGCCGTCTGAAAATCAACGGCCAAACATGGCGGCCTGAGTTACGCAAAGAAATCCAAATGGTGTTCCAAGACCCGTTTGGCGCATTCAACCCTCGCATGAATGTGTTTGATATCGTTGCTGAAGCCTTGCGCGTGCATGAGCCGCACTTAAACCGTAAAACCATGCGCGCGCGCGTGGCCGACACCCTGCACCAAGTCGGTTTGCCCGAAGACGTGATGACGCGTTATCCGCATGCGTTTTCCGGCGGACAGCGCCAACGCTTGGCCATTGCCCGCGCGATTATCGTGCGCCCGAAAATCTTGGTGCTGGACGAGCCGACCAGCGCGCTCGATGTGCAATGGCAGCAGCAGATTCTGGCGTTGCTGGCTGATTTGCAGCGGCAATACGGATTAAGCCTGATTATCATCAGTCACGATTTGGCGGTTATCCGCGCATTGTCGCACCGTGTGATGGTGTTGAAAGACGGGCAGATTGTCGAAGAAGGAGCTTTGGAGGCCGTGTTTGCAAATCCTCATGCTGCTTATACACAAAATCTATTGTTGCACACAGGGGCTTGAAATTTTCCTCCATTAGCCCTATTCTGCTGATATATAAAAACCCTCTGAAAAGGAAACACTATGAGCAGCGAACTGATTGTACACACCACCGATGCCAACTTCGAACAAGATGTTTTGAAATCAGATGTGCCGGTATTGTTGGATTTCTGGGCACCATGGTGCGGCCCTTGCAAAATGATTGCCCCAATTTTGGACGATGTTGCCGCCGAATACCAAGGTAAAGTGAAGGTTGTGAAAATCAATATTGACGACAACCAAAACACGCCGAACCAATTCGGCGTGCGCGGTATTCCGACTTTGATGGTCTTCAAAGACGGCCAAAACGTCGCCACGAAAGTCGGTGCGTTGGCTAAAGGCCAACTGACCGCATTCTTGGATGCGTCTATCGGCTAATGATGTTTAGGATTAAAAAGGCCGTCTGAAACTATATGGGTTTCAGACGGCCTTTTTGATGTGGAAAAGAAATAGACAGAATTTTCAAACAAGTTGTCAGCAAGCTGTGGAAAAATAGTTTTACCCGTTGAAAAGTAAACGGAAAATTTAAATGATTAAAATTTGGGCAGATTGGTAGTTTTAAGAAAAGGCCGTCTAAAAATAAAAACACACATTTCTCACATTTAAAACTGTGTGCAGCCTGTGTATAAACAGCATTATCCTTTGAAAGATAAACGAAAAATAATTCTGCTTAAAGTTTAAGCGGAAATTACGGTTAATCACAGCGTAACAACAAAGGTTTGTGTACAGCCTGTTGATAACCCGGCTATCTGCATGAAATCTAAATGTAAACATACCATGCTTAAAAATTAAGCAAACGACAGCAAGCGGTTTCAGACGGCCTGCGCTATAATTTCAATATTGGTTGGCACATAAAGGAACATTATGCACACATTATCGGCAGAAGTGCGCTTGGCGCAGGCCAAAGCACGGTTGCGCCGCAGCCGCAGCCGGGCAACCGGCCTGTTGCTGGCGGCTTGTGTATTGTTTGTGTTATCCGCACTGTATCTCAAGCATTACCCTTGGCTGGCGTATGTGAAAGCTTTTTCCGAAGCGGCTATGGTGGGCGCGCTGGCCGATTGGTTCGCCGTGACCGCTTTATTCAGACGGCCTTTGGGTTTGCCGATTCCGCACACCGCCATTTTGCCGCGCAATCAGGCGCGGATTGCCGATGAATTGGGGCGGTTTATTGAGAACAATTTTTTGCAGGGCAAACCGATTGCCTTAAGGGTGTATCAGGCGCAGCCGGGTGACAAACTGCTGTGCTGGCTGGCGAGTGAGTCTGTGCGCAGCCAATGGCTGCCGTGGGTGGCTAAGCAGATTCCGCTGTTACTGAAAGTTGCCAAGCCCGAACAGGTGGCGCGCTTTTCCGGCATAATGTTGGCGCAGCAATACAACGGTGAAAAAATTGCCAAAACGCTTTCAGACGGCCTGATCCTGCTGAAGGCACACGGCATGCACGAAACCCTGTATTACGGTTTGCTGAAGCAGTTACGCCGCTGTCTGAAAAATCCTGAAACGCGCGAAATGTTGGAGCAAAACCTGCGCGAGTGGGCAGCGAAAATCGAAAGCGATGCGCCGAATACATGGGATAAATTCAAAGCTGCGCTGAAATCAACGGTGGTAGAAAAAGTCGACGACTGGGCAGCCGCCAAGGCCTTGGATTGGGCTGACGGCTATTTGGCTACCGCCATGCAAGGTGATGATAATGCCATGCACCGCCGTTTTGACGAACAATACGATGCCGTCATCGGTCGGCTGCAAACGTCACGCCTGTGGCACCGCCGTTTGGAGGCGGCCAAAATGCAGATTGCCGAGTCACCGGCTTTGCAAAACAGCTTGGAAAATTTCTGGAAAGGACTGCAAAATTGGGCGCAAAACGATGTGGTCAAAACCGATTCGCTGTGCACCGTACAATTGCAAAAGCTGCTGGATCATATGCTGGCACAGGCCGAAGCCTATCCGCAATTTATGCGCAGGATCAATGTGCGCCTGTCGCTGATGGTGCGTAATTTCGTTATGCGCTATAAAGAGCAAGCCGCGCAATTTGTGGCGGACAAAGTGAAAAGTTGGGACAGCGCGCAAATGGTGGAAAAACTCGAACTCGGTGTCGGCAAAAATTTGCAGTATATCCGCATCAACGGCACACTTGTCGGCGGTTTGGTCGGGCTGGTGATTTATGTAGTGTCGCAATGGCTAGGTTAACAGAATAAGGCATAAGGGACAAATTTACTGCTAAAAACCGTCATAAACCTTTATTCTGTACGACTTTAAACGAGGTCAAAGGCTTTGAACACAAAAAATGCTTTTTCTGTGACTCGAAACAGCTCAAAAAGAACAGGCGGCATAATGACAAGCAGCCATACAAATACCTTAGCGGTAAACATTATTTCAACGGCGGTAAACGTCTCAATTCGGCCCAGATTTGGCACGGCTATACACAACGCCGCACAGCTTGCCCGCACCTACGGTTGCAGCCGTAAGACCATTATGCGGCATCTGCAAAAGGTAGACACCCAAGACCAATATGCCACCCCTATCAAAGCCAATCTCATCATGGATACCACCTATTTCGGACGAAGTTTCGACGTTATGGTTTTGTATGACGCGATCAGTAACCAAGCGCTTTCAATAACCACCGTCAAATGCGAAATCCATGCGCTGCACACCCCAAGCCGTACAAGACTTAAAGAATAAAGGTGTTGAAATAAAAACTATTGTTTGCGACGGCAGACGCGGGCTGCTGCAACTGTTTCCCGGTATTCCTGTTCAACTTTGCCCACTCCACCAAGTCAAAACTGTCACCACCTACCGGACGCGCAAGCCGAAAACACAGGCAGGA
>NZ_PXYY01000077.1 GCF_003013245.1 Neisseria iguanae | reverse complement strand
ATTCGGGTTTGTATCCGCCCCATACTTTTCGATTTCGGCGCAATTGTTTGCACTGCTTAGTATGGCGGCTACGGCCGGCCTTTCGGAAAGATTATGTTTGATTTTGCCGTGCTGCCGCGGGTCTTTGTGACAGATTGCTGTGCGTATACCATCGGATGTGCTTACCCGGATAACGGCATGGAATATCGGGGCAATGCGGCACATCTGTTTGCGGTTGCCTGTGTGCAAAACAATAGCGGTCAAAAGTTTACCCGTATTGCCGGACCGCAAACCAACAGTGAAGCAGAGCAGGTTATCTGCAGCTTAATGGAAATGCGGCATGATAAGTTTCCGTTTAAGGATTCGGAACACCGGCAAAAGGCGTTGTGCCGTTTTGTGAATTTTTATCATCCGGTTAAGCTGCATAAGAGTTCGAAAGGTAATGCTCCTTTTTAGGTTTTACAGGCATCATCGCCCAATCTGTTGTATAAACAACGCGGCTGTTTCTTACAGCTAAGGCTGTTATTTATGGCACATCGAACAGTATAGTCTTCAGAAAATTTTTCACCCCGCGCCCAATTTAAGCATTTAAAAACTTGGTTTTGATGTCTTTCTGAATTGCAGGTAATCCGTCAGGCGCCATTTCATCTACAACCTGAAAGAAATTCCTGACACGGTTTCTGTCAAGCAGTTTTTTTGAAAAACGACTTCACGAATACGAAAGGTTTATGCCATGAAAGAAGTCTCAAGATAAAGACAGTGTGGTCAAATATTCAGTCACTTTAAGGCTTTGAACCCGGAAGTCATCGAAATTTTGAACGAAAGCAATAATATCGATTCCCGCTTCTCCAATTTTTTAATTGCAAAACTGGTGAATAATGATGGTATTCCGTTATTGATAATGGCATGACAACCTTTTTGCCGTTGATGTCATATATGGCGGAAGATGAAGTACCAGTTTTTTGGCGGAAGGCAATATTCATATAGTTATTCATGTGCTGCTTGTAGGCAGGTAGACTTTGCATGACTGCATTAGCTGTGAATTTATCATGGTGTGGTAGCCGCTAAATCACGCTCGGACAGAACCAAGAACCATTATCTGGCATTGATTCGGGCAATACTCAATAAAGCTGTTATGGGGCCGGTCGGATAAAGCCCTTTATCTGAAGCTCTATCGGGAACTGAAAAGTGTCTTCACTGGCCGACAAATCAAGAAGCTGAAAGGTTGATTGCCGCATTCCCGCCATACATGGCCAACATGGTTGTTTTCAGTCTGGCAACAGGTTTAAGGCAGCGTAATGTTTTGGACTTGGAATAGCAGTAAGTTGACTTGTCGGCCCTCACCGCCTGGATACACGCTTCCGATAGTAAATCCGGCAGAGCAATTGGTGTCACTTTGAACGGTACGGCAGTTTCAGTTTTGAGTAAGCAGATAGGAAAGCATCCCCGTTTTGTTTTTACTCTAACCAACGGTTGTAAAGTGCAGAGTATAAGTTCACGGATTTGGAAAAATGCTTTGAAAAAGGCAGAAATTGAAGATTTCCGTTGGCACGATTTGCGGCACACATGGGCAAGCTGGCTTATTCAAGCTGGCGTTCCATTGGCGGCGTTACAGAAATGGGTGGTTGGGAGAGCGTCGCTACGTCCATTTGTCCGCCAAGCATTGACAGAGTCATGCCGATTTATTGGACAATATGGAATTTGCTAATAGCAAAAATTTGGCACACTTGGATAATGAAAGAGAGGGAGTCGATACCCAAATTGTTAATTTATATGGTGGGTCCGGTGGGGTTCGAACCCACGACCAAGGGATTATGAGTCCCCTGCTCTAACCCCTGAGCTACAGACCCGTTCAGAAGCAGGAGAGCATTATACCATAATTTAACCGCCTCGCAAGATTGTGTCATATGGTACAGGGCAATCGCATGAAGCAAATCATGGCATATAATGCCCGTATGAATTCACTTATCGCCATCTCGGCCAATATCAAAGTACAAAAGGAGCTTGGCGGCACCGGCCGCAGTACGGTCAGGCAAAATAACTGCATACCGTTCGCGGGAGTCGTCATCAATGGTGGCAAACAGGTAATCCACGGGTTCGGTTGCTGGTTTGATTCTACAGTAAAGGCAGACGTTTGGTATCGAAATGTACCATTTCACCGGGATAGGATTGATTGTCGCGCTTGGCCTGTTTTTTGAGGTTTTCTTTGGTGGCCTTTTCAACTTTAGCCAAACGTTTCATGCCATCCTTGGCTGGTTTGAAAAGGTTGTTGGTGGGGAAAAACATCTTCCGCAAGCACTTAAACCTAGAAAATATATTAAGGTAATTGCTATAGTTTTCATAATATTCTTATTTAAAAATTACTTGAAAGACATCGGAAGAAATGATATCTGAAAGCGTAAATGGTGCTGCAACAGGAAGAGCTATAACGGTAATCACTTCGGCAGCAATATCTGCGGCTTGGTCGTTATTACGTGTAGCGTTGCCTTTATCACCATAGAATCCTCAAATCTGCCCGTCTATATAGGCGGGAGTTCTAGTAAATCATTAGATTATTATATGACTTTGTATTTTTATCCAAGATATTTATACCCTTTTTCTTCTATCATACATCTAGTAAATCTTTTTTCTCTTTCATGTCCTTCTGTTGGGTTACTATATTTATCTCTGATTAGATTAAATATTCTTCCATATTTATCGGGTATTCCAGAAGCATCTGTACCTAGGCAATATTTAATATCTACCATCCTTTGCTCATTACTTATGTTCTTGATAAAAGAATCAACATGAGAACGTTCACCTATCGTGCATGGAATAACCGGCATCGGTGAGAAGCATCCGCTACATGCTGATAAAGATAAAGAAAAGAAGGTGCTTAATGCTATATTTTTCATTATATATCTCAATGGAATATTGTTTGGAATACATCGGAAGACAAAATGTCCGATACTGCAAAAGGCGCTGAAACAGGAATATCTATAACGGTAATCACTCCGGCAGCAATATCTGCAGCTTTTCCGTTATTACGTGTAGCACTACCTTCGTCACCATGGAATCCCTAAATCTGCCCACCGATATAATCGTACGTACTCGTAAAGCCCATGACATGATTTTTCTCCATTTCTACCTCCATACTTCTTTATAAATATATCCTTTTTCTTTTTGCATACATTTATCAAATGCTCTTATTTTTTCATGAGCATAAACCGTATCACCATATTTTTCTTTAATCGGCTTAAATATATATCCAGACTCATTAGGAATCTTTTGAGAATCTTCCCCTAAACAATTCCTTATATCTATCATTTTCTCTTCATGATTAACATTTTTGACGTAAAGGGAAACGTCAGGATCAGTATATCCACATGGAATCACCGGCATTGGAGAAAAACAGCTATTGCAGGCAGATAACGACAGGAAAAAGACTATAATTAGTACTACTTTTTTCATTCTGTACCTCACCGGAATAGTACTTGAAACGCATCGGAAGATAGAAGATCCGATAGTGAGGACGGTGCTGAAGCCGGGATAGCGAGAACGGTAATAACTTCCGCTGCATATTTTGCAGGTAGAAAGTCTGCGTGTTGCATTTGTTTCGTCGCCATGCCCCCATATCTGACCTCACATATAATCATAATGTCACAGCTATGACTAGCGAAAGAGAAGTTTATGTATTACCTTTATATTCATATCCTTTTTCTTCTATCATGCAATTACTAAATTCTCTTTCTCTTTCATGACCACGAATATTATTATCGTACTTATCTCTAATAAGGTTAAATATATTTCCATTCTTATCTGGTATCCCTACTGCATCAACGCCAAGGCAATATTTTATATCTATCATACGCTGTTCATCACTTACGTTTTTGACGAATGACTCAACATGCGAATGCCAGCCTATTGTGCATGGAATAACCGGCATCGGAGAAAAGCAGCCATTGCATGCAGATAAAGATAAGCAAAAAAGAGCGCTCGATATTATTTTTTTCATCTTACACCTCAGCGAAAAATCGCTTGAAAAATATCGGAAGAAAAAATATCCGAAACTGCAAACGGTGTAGCAACAGGGATTGCAATGACTGTAATAACTTCAGCGGCAATATCAGCTACCTTTCCGTTATTGCGTGTACCGTTTCCTTTATCGTTATAGAATCCCCATATTTGACCACCGGAAAAATCATGCATACCGGCATAACCCTCTACTCCATAATCAAATAAACTACCTATTATATAAGGTATTCCGGCAAATTTTCCTTGTTCTGCTTGGAAACCACCGGTTAAACGATACAAATTTTGGCTTCAGTATTCAGTTTTAGGTCAATTGCATTAGCTAACGTATCAATGAACATAAGATTTTTTATGCCTACATATCCATGATATATTTAAAAGTCATTAACCTTTATAATTGTGGTCATAATAATAACCTTTTTCTTTCATGCAATTATCAAATTTTTTAACTCTTTCTTCACTATGAACAGAGCGATTATATTTATTTCTAATTGGTTCAAAGATATATCCATATTTATCAGGTATTCCTTCTGCGTCTTCGTTCAAACAATACTTTATATCAATCATTCTTTCTTCGGGACTTACATTTTTAATATATGAATCAACATTACTGTTCCATCCTATCGTGCACGGAATAACCGGCATCGGTGAAAAACATCCGTTACAAGCAGATAATGATACGAGGGAGAGAGTGCCTAATATTATATCTTTCATCTTATACCTCAGCGAAAAATTGCTTGAAAAATATCGGACGACAAAATATCTGATACTGCAAAAGGTGCTGAAACAGGAATAGCTATAACGGTAATTACCTCGGCTGCATATTTTGCAGGGGGGAGAAGCCCGCGCGTAGCATTTCCTTTATCGTTATAAAATCCCCAAATTTGGCCGCCCATATAGTCATGAGTTCCGGAAAATCCCTCGACTACAGTATCTTTCCAGCTTCCTATAGTATATTTTCCAAGCATTGAACCTTTCTTCGATTGGAAACCGCCGGTTAAACCGTAGAGTTTGCCAGCTTCACCATTCAGTTTCGGATCAATGGCATCTTTTAAAGTAGGTAACGCTACACTCTCTTTCGTTTTATCATTGACATAGTCTCCACCTGTATATACATAAGAGCCATCAGATTGTATTTTGCAGCGTTCAATATTTTCCCCACAAATAATATCCACACTCACCCTCGTCCCGCCAAGTTTCACCCCGTCAAAGTAAGCGCTGTCGTATTCGACGTTGCCGACAGTGGTCGTGCCGTCGGTGATTACGGGCGATTGGCGTGAATTATCCAACGTTTGTTTGCGCATCCACGTGGCTGCCAGTTGCAGACCACCTTGGCTGAGTGCCGAACCGGGCGAGCCGGATATTGCGCCCACCACCATTTCTGCCAAACGTTTTTTATATTGCAGGGCGTAGAGCTCTTCATAAAGCGCTTCTTTTTCCTCTTTGCTTTGCGCCAGATCGATTTTGTCGCGCAGTTCTGCCTGACGCGGCAGCACATAGTTATTGATTTGGGCAAAAGCGTTTTCACGAAATTCCCGGCTGACTTCGACTTGCAAATCAAGATCTTTTTGTACGGCATCGCGATCAAAACGGTTTTGCAGTGCACCGCTGTGGACGGCAGCCTCTTCCGTACTTACGGTGGTGAAAAGCGCTTCTGCTGCTGTTTTTCCATCTATGCCGTAAAGCGCTTGTTGCGCGGCGTTATCACGGATATGGATATTCGCCGTATTGATGCCGCTGCGGGTGATGCTGTTTTGGCTATCGTCCGCCTCACCGAAACCGGCTGATGTACCGAGACCGATGGCAGTATTTTCGTTCAGCATGATTTTGCTTGAGCTATTTTGATTACCCACATTCATCAACTTCACCCCGCCGATTTCCTCCGGCATCGCCTCACCGCCGCCGATGCTTGCACTCCCCGACAGCCCAATACTGCTACCGCTGTAATGGCTGTGGTTATGCACATCACGGCTGTCAATCGTGGCGGTGGCAAAGCGGTTTAACCCTTGTTCCTCGGCGGAAGCGCTTGAGGTTATCAAGCCGCCGATAAGTTGCGTATGCCCGTCAATATCCACGCGATAACCGTCCTCCCCGGCAAAGATACCGCTTTGCTCGCTTACCGATGCATGATCCGGCATTCATTTTGCTGCGGGCATAAGAAGCGCTTCCCGAAGCGCCGTAGCCAATCGTGACCTGCCCGCTGATATTCTCCTGCCGACTGTCGTAACGCATTGTGTCTTGCACACTCTCGATATTGAGTGCGGCGGCTTTCACATCCACACCCTTGCCGACAATCTGCCCGCCTTGCAGGGTGGGTGTGCCGCCGCTTTGCACCAGCGTTGCCGACTGCCCGCTACCGATATGGCTGTACTGCCAGGCAGTGCTGTCGCCGTTGCCGTGCCCTTTGCCAAGATTGCCGCCGGCAGTAAATCCAAACGCCATGCCGTTTGAACCGAAGCTGATGGCAACCCCGGCGTTATAGCCGCTGCTCTTATTCCTGCTTCTTTCCCACGCCTCCTGTGCGGCAGCACGGATAGCGATGTTTCCACCGGCCAGCAGTGCGGTTGCACGATCACCGCCTACCTCGCTACCGCTGATGGTGATGTCATCGGCGGCATTGAGCAACGTCTGCCCGCCGCTGCGGATAATGCTGCAGTGATGCGCTGGGCATTCACCGTTGTATTCCCCTGCGGACTGCTCAGCACCGAAGCGCTTTGGGTATAGTCTTTGCCCGCTATTAGCGTTGTATCGCCATACAGACTGCCTACCGTGGAAGCGCTGTGGCTCACATTATCCTGCGCTTGTTCCAAAGTTTTGCTGCGGCTGCCGATGGTAAAACCGATGCCGCCGCTGCCCATCAAACCGCTGCGTTTGACCTGATGATCATATTGAAAATATCTCCGAAATCGGATTTTTATTCTTTTCGCTAGGGTTTTTCGGTCGCAGAACATGTTGCAGGCCTCGTTCTTTCCGCCATTTCACGCACGCAGAATCATCAAATTGCGACCATGGCACGTACACTGGTCCTGTTTTACGACCAACCTTTTGCTTCAAAGCAAATTGCCGCTTCCGCGTAGCTGGCATCTATTCTTGTTGGACTACCACCCATAGAATCTATACCACATTCCCAAAAATCTGAGTTCTTTCGTTTCAAATATAAATATGCCCAATCCTCTGTTTTTTGTGTCATTAAGTTTATTAAACTTATGAAGTTTCCAATAGGCTGATAATAACCCGGAAAAAACGGGGCAAGGCAAGCAGTAAGCGTCAATGGGCGTAGACAGAGAATAAGTTTTTTCATTTTTCTCCTCCGTTATTATCTTTATTTGGGACTTGGTCGATAGTTTTTGTTTCGGGCATTTTCCCTTGTTCAATTATCCTTCTTTTAGGCAGGCGGGTGTGCCCATATCTTTACAGACTGCCGTACCCAAACCAGAGCGATATGATGAAATGGAACCACACCCTAGGCTGCTTAACTGTTCATCAGCCAATATTGCAGGCCGACCAGGGTTTTGGCATCTTTGATTTCATCGTTTTTCAAAGCTGTTTTAACTTCTTCGCGGCTGAGCAAAACGGTTTCGGTAATTTCATCTTCATCGTTGCTCAAGGTACTGCCCAAACGCACACCGTCAGCTTGGTAAAGATACATTTTTTCATCGCAAAAGCCGACAGCAGTGTAAAAAGTATGCAGCAGTTTTACGCTGT
The DNA here is from genome assembly GCF_003013245.1 of Neisseria iguanae. Lineage (GTDB taxonomy): Bacteria > Pseudomonadota > Gammaproteobacteria > Burkholderiales > Neisseriaceae > Neisseria > Neisseria iguanae. The sequence continues at coordinate 4,629 of NZ_PXYY01000077.1, read as the reverse complement.
CGGCGGTGTAATTGGTTTCCTCAGCCAATTCGCGTAAGGCGCATTCGGCAGGGGCTTCGCCTGCCACATCAAGTTTGCCCGCCGGTAATTCCAAAACAGCTTGGGCGGCGGCATAACGCCATTGGCGTACCAGCACCACTTCGTCGTTAGCGGTCACCGCCAACACGCAGGCGGCACCGGGATGGCGGATGACCACGCGCCGGCTTTCTTTACCGTTGGGCAAGCGGATTTGGTCACGGCTGATACGGATAAATGAGCCTTCGTAAATCGGTTCACTGCTGATACAGGTTTCTTTTAAATCCATTGTGTTTCTTTCTGTGATGCATTAAACAAGCAGGCTGTCTGAATACTGGGTTCGATTTTTCAGACGGCCTTTGCATTTTTGAAGGCCGTCTGAAATCAGCTTTTACTGCGTTCGATTTCCACGCCGACTTCTTTCACATCCGGCAAAATCCCCGGCTTGATGATTTTAACGCGCACCCACTGCGCATGGAAATTGTCCAAAATCAGCTTGGCAACGTGCTCCGCCAATACTTCCAGCAACAGAAAATCCTGTTCGTACAGACTGTTGCGCACGGCTTCGCACACCTCGCCGTAATGCACCGTATTGCTGATATCGTCGCTGGCGGCTGATTTTTCCGGCACGCCGATGTCCAAATCGAGCACCAGCGTCTGCAGGTGTGTACGTTCCCAATCATAAACGCCAATCAGTGTATCGGCTTTCATACCGCGTAAAAAAATCTTATCCATTTGCATTGTCCCATTTTTTGGATAGAATATTGCTTTCATTCTAAGCAAAGCATATAAAATGTACAATGTTTTAGCGGTTACTTCGGCTTATTTAATCGGTTCATTGTCGTTTGCGGTGATTGTATCGAAAGCATACGGCATGGATGACCCACGTACTTACGGCTCCGGCAATCCGGGCGCGACCAATGTTTTGCGCAGCGGCAAGAAAAAAGCAGCCGCGCTGACGTTGTTGGGGGACGCGTTGAAAGGTTTTGTCGCCGTGTGGTTGGCGCGATGGTTGGAAAACGGGGCCGGCATGGCGGAAATTACTATAGGCGTGTGTGCGGTGGCAGTGTTGGTCGGACACATGTGGCCGATATTCTTCCGCTTCAAAGGCGGTAAAGGCGTGGCGACAGCGTTGGGCGCGTTACTCGCCCTTTCTTGGCCGACCGCGTTGGTATGTGCCCTTGTCTGGCTGGTGATGGCATTCGGTTTTAAAGTTTCTTCTCTGGCGGCTCTGGCCGCAACGGTTATCAGTCCGATAGCGGCTTATTTTTTTATGCCTTATCCGTCTTGGGTATGGGCGACCGCGGTGATTGCCGTGTTGGTGTTATCCCGTCACAAGAGCAATATTATCAACCTGCTCTCAGGCAAAGAAAGCAAAATCGGTGATAAAACCGGATCGTGATTCTTGCCAAGTCCAAAGTATGTTAAGGCCTGATTGTATCGGGCTTTTTTTGATAACAGGACGACTGGCGACAAGGTATTTATCCAAATCCGACTCGGCTGCAATAAAGGCAAAAACCGTCTGAAAACAGATTCATCTTTTTTTCTCTTTATTTCCCGATAAAACCATCATGTTCAAAAAAAACGTCCGACTTACCTTCACCGCCTCTCTGGCCGTCATGCTTTCCGCCTGTACGCTGGTCAAATACCAACCGCTCGAAACCATTAACAAAGTGGATTTGAACAAAGGCTATCGTTTTGAAAACGCCAATAAAGAAAATCAAGACGATACTTTTATGGTATTGATGTTTTCCGGTGGGGGCACGCGTGCGGCAGCTTTGGGCTACGGCGTGTTGGAACAACTGCATCAGCAGCAAGTCAGCATTAACGGTCAGAAAAAATCCTTGCTGGAAAACGTCGATTTAGTAGTGGGCGTATCCGGCGGCTCGGTATTGGCGGCGTATTACTCGCTGCATGGCGCGGATACCATTCCAAGCTTTTACAAACGTTTCCTGCGCCAGAATTTCCAACGTAAAGTCATCAGACAAGCATTCTCCTCCACCAATATCCCGCGCTTGGCTTCACCTGAATTCGGCCGCGGCGATTTGCTGCAAGAGCAATTTGAAACTTATTTATTCGGCAAAACCACATTTGAAGATTTGGAAAAACGCCGCAAAGGCCCGTTTGCCATGATTAGCGCAACGGATATGGGCATAGGTGAACGCATTAATTTCACCCAAGAATATTTCGATCCGATGTGTTTAGATTTAAGCAAATTGAGGATTGCCCGTGCGGTAGCGGCTTCGAGTGCCGTGCCGCTAGTCTTTGCGCCGCTTACACTCAACAACAACGGCGGCAATTGCGAATACACCCCGCCGAAACGGGTTCAGACGGCCATACAGAAAGATAAAGACACGCAACAGAGCATCACGCGAAAAGAAGTTGCCCAAAACATCGCGCAATATACTGACAGCAAAACCCGTCCTTATATCCACCTGCTCGACGGCGGCCTGACCGACAATCTCGGCATGCGCAGCCTGCTTGACATGACCGAAGTGTATTCAAGCAATATGCTGGTCCAACAAATGAACACGCATAAAATCAAGCGCATTGTCGTCATCAATGTCAACGCCCAAAACCAAATCAACAGCAATTTGGATAAAACCGCCGCCGTACCCGGTATACGTGATGTGGTGAACGCGGTCATCGATATCCCGATTGGCAAATACTCGCAAGAATCGCTGCGCCGCTTCCGTGCCTTTACCGACAGCTGGAACGAAGCGCAATACAAAGACGCCAACGGCAATCCGATCTCGCTTACCTTTGTCAGCCTGAGCCTGCGCGATTTGCCCGAATCGGAATTGCGCGATAAAGTGTTAAATATTCCAACCAGCTTCTACCTGCCGGGCAAAGACATCGATAACCTGCGCATAGCTGCCGCCGAGTTGATGAAGCATACCAAAGAATATCAGGACTTGCTGAAAGAATTGTCTACCCAACCCAATACCGAAGCCTTGTTTGTCAGAAACGAACCGGCCATGGAAGACAACCCGGAAATGAAGCCGGTGGAAAATCCGTTTTCGATTGAAAAATTAGATAAAGTGAATGCCGCCGATTCTGCAGATTTCGAATTACTGCCGCAGCCATAAGCAAAAATTAAAGCCATCTGAATGATTGTAAAACAATGAACTTTTATTTCACTGTTGTTAAAGTGCTATGCGCATTCCTTCAAATACAGCTCAAAAATGCTCTTGGGGAATGCCGTCAAACTTACGCAGCGATGACCGCCAAAATAACTTTCATCAACTTCTGCTTCGCCGTCTGATATTTCTAAATGTCAGCTACTTTGGAAAATCAATAAGCGCAAACGATGAAAATAATATGCCGCAGTATTCTTAATTTACACAAACTCATTTTGCAGCTGTCCGAGCAGTAGCACCTGCTACAAATAATTCAATCCGCTTGTTTTGTTTGTACCGGCTTAAACGGCTTTTTCTCATAGGGAAGATTCTAACTCAAAAGTGAATTTCCCCAGTTATCTAAGACAGCCCCAAAAACAAAGGCTTCAGACGGCCTTAATGTTTTGGCAGCCTTTCAGTAAAACATATAATTTGAAAACATATAATTTGCTAAAATAGCAGCCTATTTATTCTTTCAGACGGCCTATCCATCAGGCCGTCTGAAACATTTCAACACATAGATCCAAAACCATGAGCCAAACTGAAAAATTAATCGTCACCAACATCGAGCGTCCCATGCTCACCCCACCTGGCGGCCACAAAAAAGTACTGCTGCATTCCTGCTGCGCGCCGTGCTCCGGAGAAGTGATGGAAGCCATGCTCGCCAGCGGTATCGATTACACCATTTACTTTTACAACCCGAACATCCACCCGCACAAAGAATACATGTTGCGCAAAGAAGAAAACCTGCGCTTTGCGGAGAAATTCGGCATTCCGTTTGTCGATAAGGACGACGATTACGAAAACGACCGCAAAGAATGGTTCGAGCTCGCCAAAGGCATGGAATTCGAGCCCGAACGGGGCATCCGCTGCACCATGTGTTTCGACATGCGCTTCGTCAAAGCCGCACAATACGCCCACAACAACAGCTTTCCCGTGTTCACCAGCTCGCTGGGCATTTCACGCTGGAAAGACATGAAACAAATCAACGGCTGCGGCCACCGCGCAGCAGATTTATTTGATGACGTAGTGTATTGGGATTTCAACTGGCGCAAGGCAGGCGGCAGCGCACGCATGATTGAAATCAGCAAACGCGAAAACTTCTACCAGCAGGAATACTGCGGTTGCGCCTATTCCCTGCGCGATTCCAACAAACACCGCAAATCTCAAGGTCGCATCCCGATCAAACTGGGCGTGCTTTATTACGGTGACGAATCCACCCAATACGAACCGCAACCAATCAAAGTCAACAAATAATCAATACAACGCAGGCCGTCTGAAATTTTTCAGACGGCCTGAAATCTTTGCAGCATTCTGAAATAACATCAATTTTTAGAGGCTGAAGCAGATTAGCAGTCATGTCAGACGGCAAAAATAAAGATAACCATTGCAAATTAACAAAGAATACCCAAAGAAAACTTCTCCGGTTTTTCGTACCGGAAGCCACAGCCCGTGCAGCCGCTGATATTTTGGGTATCCAACCCGGTTGGGTTAT
>NZ_PXYY01000076.1 GCF_003013245.1 Neisseria iguanae | reverse complement strand
TTTACAAAGATCCCGGGGCGTCTGAAAAAATACTTGGCCCTGCCCCTATGGTAAGGTTTATATTTACTGTCATCTGACATCCAATGAGTGAAAGATACGCCAATGGCGGCAACGCCCGTTGGATGCGCTATATCCCTTCATCCGGCCCGATGCCGTCCACTGTACCGGTCTTTACCTGTCCGAAAGCGAAGGCGCGCGTTATTGGTTGGAAGTATTGGCCGGCCTGAACAACCGCGGCATCAAAGACATTCTAACAGCCTGCGCAAACGGTTTGGCCGGTTTTGACGAAGCCGTTCGCAGTATCTTTCCGCAAACCGGAGTACAATTGTGCGTCACCCGCCAAATCCGCAACAGTTTGCGCTGTGTCGCCAGCAAAGGCCAAAAGGCTGAAACCCAATATACCGCGAAGCGGCGGAAGCGGCTTTGGACGGACCGGAAGAGGAATGGAGCGGAAATACCCGAAAGTGATACAGTCATGGCGCAGCAAACGGCCGCTCCTGTCTGCCTGTTTCCGCTGCCCCGGAACCGTACGCAAACCGATTTATACGACCAATGCGGCAGAGGCGGTACACCGCCAGTTTCGGAAGCTGGCCAAAACCCAAGGCGCATTCCCCAATGAAACCGGCCTGCTGAAGCTTTTATATGGCGGTATCGGTAAGGCTTCGGGGAAATGGGCGATGCCGATTGCAAACCGGGGGCAGACGCTCCTGCAGTTGGCGGTTTGTTTTGACAGCCGGACGGCATTATCCGGTTGTAGAATTCAAGCTGACACAGGATTTTGAACGACCTCTTTAATTTAGTTTTATTCTTTTTTGTAATAGTGGTCATAACGATACCCTTTCTCTCTCATGCATTTGCTAAATGCCCTTGTCTTTTCATCCCCATAAGCAGAGTGATTGTATTTCCTACGTATTGGTTCAAAAATATTTCCATTTTTATCCGGTATCCCTGCTGCATCTTCACCTAGACAATATTTTATGTCTATCATACGTTGTTCAGGAGATACATCCTTGATGTAAGAATCAACATTAGAAAGCCAATCTGCCGTGCATGGTATAACACGAAAAGGACTCCAACATACTCCGCAGGCACTTAATAACAAAGCGGCCAAAAAATATAAAATTACATTTTTCATGATTACCTCATCTGAATGATGGCTTGAAATATATCGGAAGAAATTATATCCGAAATAGCAAATGGTGCTGCTACCGGAATAGCAACAACGGTAATAACTTCGGCGGCTATATCAGCTATCTTTCCGTTATCGCGTGTGGCATTTCCTTTATCACCATAAACCCCCTATATTCTGACTACCGAGAAAATTATGCGTGTCGGCAAACCCTTCCACTATAGTATCTTGTCAGTCTCCAGCGGTATAATTCTCCAGCATTGAACAGGGTTTGGCTTGGAAACTACCGGTTGCACCATATAATTTTCCTGCATCTTTATTCAAATTCGGATTAATAGCGTCTGCCAAAGTAGATAGAGTTATGCTTTTTTCAGTTGTGCCGCAATACACCCTTGAGTTATATCAAGCATGGCAGCTTCCCACCACCGTAAAATAACGTTTGTATTCTATACGGACAAAAAACATGAGTGATTTATACCCGCATGAAATTCTGCGCGCCACCACCGATAAGGGCGTAGTAAAAGGCAACGGCGATGCGCTTCAGTTGAGCGTATTGGGCTTTTTGGGCGGCGCGTTTATCTCCATCGGCTATTTGGCTTACATCCGCGTGGTCGGCGGTATGCCGGAAGAAATGGGCAGCTTGGCTACCCTACTCGGCGCTGCTGTCTTCCCCATCGGCCTGATTTGTATTTTGCTCGGCGGTGCGGAACTGATTACCAGCAATATGATGGTATTGCCGGTGGCTGTAATGATGAAGAAAATCACAGCCGGAAAATGGCTGCGCAACTGGTTGATGGTATCACTGGCAAATCTGCTCGGTGCATTTTTCGTGGCTTGGTTTTTCGGCCATTTTTTGGGTTTGACTGAAGGCCATTATCTGCATGAAACCATCGCCGTGGCGCAAACCAAAGTATCGGCAGATTTTGCGCATGCTTTCGTTTCCGGCATCGGCTGCAACTGGATGGTGGCGATGGGCGCATGGCTGTGCTACGGCGCGCATACTTACGGCGGCAAGATCTTGGCTATTTGGTTTCCGATTATGATTTTCGTGTTAATCGGTTTCCAACACGTTGTCGCCAATATGTTTGTCATTCCCGCAGCGATTTGGGGCGGTGCCGATATTTCTTGGATGCAGTTTATGCACAATATGGTTTCGGTTTATTTGGGTAATGCGGTCGGCGGCTCAGTATTCGTCGGCATGCTTTATGTATTAGCGTACCGTAAACAAGCAGAAACAGCCGATTCTGCGCATTAATTAATCAATAACATCAGCGTGTTAGAAAAAACCGAGTTGCCGACACTTGTTATGCGGAACCGTTTTTGTCTTTTACCGGAACAATTGTTTTGGAATGTACAAGTATGCTCAGGAAGCGTTCGGCTTTGTCGTGCCATCCGGCATTTTTGGCAACATGCAAAAATTCCCAAACGGGTATTCAGGCAAAACAAAAAAGGTAAACAACGCCAGCTTTTCTTATATCCCTCAACCTACTGAGTAATAAAAGTTTTGGGGCTAAAGCAGATTAGCAGTTATGTCAGACGGCAAAAATAAAGATAACCATTGCAAATTAACAAAGAATACCCAAAGAAAACTTCTCCGGTTTTTCGTACCGTCAGCCACCGCCCGTGCAGCCGCTGATATTCTGGGTACCCAACCCGGTTGGGCTATGTTGTCCTACCGCAAAACCCGCCAAGCGGCTGCCTGTCATTTGGCGCAGGAAGCTGGTGGGGTTTTCAGAGGCCTTACCGGGCCGGACGGGGGTTGTTTTGCCGGTCGGCGTAAGGGCAAGCGCGGAAGCGCGGCAGCAGGAAAAGCGGCGGTATCCGGCATCTTAAAGCGGCAGGGAAAGGTCGGTACCGCCGTTGCGGGGGATAACGGACAGGATGCCTTATTTCCGGTTATCAAACAGCAAACAACACCTGACGGCATTGTTTATACCGGTAGTGACAGGGGCTGTGGCGTGCTTGATGCGGGGCAGGTTCGCGCGTCGCCGCTCAACCGTTCACAGCCTTTTGCAGACCGTCAAAACCCTATCGGCGACATTGGAAATTGTTGGGACCGGGCGAAGTGCGTCTTGCGCAAATACAAGGAGGATTGAGCGTAAACCTTTCCCGCTGTTCTTGAAAGAATGCGGGTTCCGCTTTGACTTCGGCGCACCGTCCGGGCAGCTTAAAATGTTGCGGCAATGGTGTGGTGTTTGGGTTAATCTATGTCAGCCCCAAAGAAACAGATCAAAGCGTTCTTGCTGTCAGAGTTTGCGATGTTTGTTTATATGTGAAAATAAAAAGCGCTTCCGTAGAAGCGCTTCTCATCAAGAAATGAAATATTGGTTTTAAGTGTTTTTTATACCAATAGTTTTCCGTTTTCCAACAAACCTTTTTGCGAGGTACGTAGGATTTCGGCGCTGCGTTCGAGCTTGCTTTTTTCTTCTTTGCTTAGCGATGGGGTGATGGTGTGTAAGATGCCGTCGCGGCCGACGACATTGGGCAATGCCAAGCTGACACCGAAATCACTTGCCCCGCTGACGGTCATGACCGCGCGGCTGTCTTTTAACACGGCTTCAACGATTTTTGCCACCGCTGCGCCGATGCCGTAATACGTGGCTTGTTTGCCGGCGATGATGGTTGCTGCCGCACCACGGACTTTTTCTTCCACACGGGCAGCATCTTGCGCCGTCCAAGTTTTGCCAATCGTGGCAAGATATTGCGCGAACGACAGCCCAGCTACTTGCGCATATTGCCAGCATAAAACGGAAGAATCGCCGTGTTCACCGAGCACGTTGGCATGGATATAACGCGGACTAATGCCGCTTTCCCGCCCCAGCAAATCGCGAAAACGTGCGGTATCAAGCACAGTTCCCGTGCCGAGTACGCGTTGCGGATTTGGGTGCAAGGCGCGGGTCACGTCGGTCATGATGTCCACCGGATTGGTGGCGACCACCACCACGGCGTCTGCGGCTACCGCGCAAAGTCTTGGTAAAACATCTTGGAAAATCGAAGCGTTGCGAGAAAGTAATGCCAAGCGTGATTCCCCTGGTTTTTGGTTGACCCCGGCGGCAATCACCACTACTTGCGAGCCGGCAATATCTTGATAATCGCCGCTGTGTACCCGCACGCCGTTGGCGACCGCCGCACCGTGGGAAATATCCGCCGCTTCTGCGCGGGCGCGCTCGGGATTGGCATCGACCAAGAGCAGGTCGCTACATACCCCTTGTAAAGCGATTGCAAATGCCGAACTTGCGCCGACAAATCCGGTTCCAATGACGCTGACTTTTGCCATATATCCTCCGTTTTACATATTGTGGCATCCGGCAACACGGATGCATTACCGCCGATGCCTATGGCTTGAGATTGTTTGCCTACAGTGTGGAATTTTACTCCTCTGCACGCCGGCTTGCATCCTGTTTATCTCGAGAGAAGGTTTGTGAAATTTTCTTAAAAATATATTTATATTTAAATATAAGGAGCTTAGGAAGCAAATCTAATCCAACGGCATATATCGTGACATTTCCAACAAAATTACATACAGGTCATCATGTCTGTGATTAAAGCGGAATCCCGTTTCTTCCAGGTGCCAATAAAACGTCCGTCCGGATATGCCGTTAAATTCAACCGGCCTGTTTTTTTTTTTGCATAACCCCAATATGCCGAACCCCTCCGGCAAACCCGTTATCTGCGTGACGGACACGGAAGTGTTTTTCACAGCCCATATCAACCAGAACCACGCCGGCCACCGGTATTGGTAACGCCTTTGATAGGGAGATGACCCCGGATAACCTTTTGCAGTGTGGCTTTTGAAGCACCGGGACGCTTCAATATGCCCAATACGGTGGTTTTTCCACCGGCTCCCCAAGCCTGTTTGCCACGGATGCGTCTGGCACCGGAATTCTGAAAACGGGGTTTGCTTCCCACATTCGTCAGCAATACGGTGCCGCAGTTTGGGGAACGGGTTGTTGGCACTTCGGACACTGGCTGCCGTTAATCCGGCTGTGTCGGAAGCAGTCAAATCTAAGGCAGAAAGGCGTAATATTTGCCGGAATTTCTGCCCGGAAAGTTTACCGGACTTTGGGTACTTGTTTTTAATATAGATATCAGAAGCTTACCATAAAGTTTTATGATTTTGCTTCCTAAGCCCTTTTTTAATTGATTTTTGTTGTTGATAACAGAGTGATCTTATCAGGATTAAATCAAAAAAAGGCTGTCTGAAAGATTTTCAGACGGCCTTTTGATTTATCAGGCGTTTTAATTGTCAGCGCAAATGGTTTGTATCAAACCATTTTTCCAAATCTTCGGCATTCAATTTGCCGCCGTTGTCTTCCAAATCCAATTTATTCAATTGACGGCCTGAGCCATAGGCAGCCAATATGGGCGTGCCGTTCAAACCATATTGCTGTTTGAATGCATCCCAAGCGGCTTTATCCTGATGAAGCCGATGCACGTTCACAAAATAGATTTTATCGTGCAGATGGTATCGGTTGATGTAACGTTTGAACATCGGCTCGAACGCATTGCAATCGCCACAACTCGGCCGACCGATATAGGCATAGAATTTTTCACCTTTGGCCACTTTGGCTTTGAAATTCTCTACCGTCAAGCTGTTGAGTTCAAAATAAATATCGGAATACGTATCTTCCAACCGTTTGGTATTGGCTGCGGAAAGCTTCACCGCTGTTTGCGCTTCGGACAATTCATTCTTCAATTTATCCAGCTTTTGATGGTGGCTGCACGCGCCCAATAGCAACATGGCGGCAAGCGTATAAATAGCGGTTTTCATGGCGGACTCCTCATTGGAATGGTGGATATCTTATCAAAGCCAGTATAAACCCGTCAGCCGGCAGAAGCTTGAAATTTTGATGAGCGTTTGATAAAAAACAACGCGTGCCTTTCTTTTCTCATAAAAGGCCGTCTGAAAACCAGGTGTTCAGACGGCCTTGTGATGGATTAAATCGAAAATCCGGTTTATTTGATATTGCGCAAGTAGTTCAGCAGCAAAGGCACAGGGCGGCCGGTGGCGCCTTTTTCGTTGCCGGATTTCCATGCTGTCCCCGCGATGTCGAGATGCGCCCATGGGTAATCTTCGGTGAAATGTGACAGGAAGGTGGCGGCAGTAATCGTGCCGGCTCCCGGTGTACCGATGTTGGGCAGGTCGGCAAAGTTGGATTTAAGCTGCTCTTTGTAAGTGTCAAACAGTGGCAGCTGCCATGCTTTGTCGTTGATTTCTTTAGACGAAGCCAGCAGGTTGTCGACCAACTCTTGATTGTTGCCCATTACGCCGCTGACATCATGACCCAAGGCGATGATGCAGGCGCCGGTAAGGGTGGCGACATCAATCACGGCTTTCGGCTTGAATTGTTCGGCGTAGGTGAGCGCGTCGCACAAAATCAGACGGCCTTCGGCATCCGTATTCAGCACTTCGATGCTCAAGCCTTTCATGCTGGTGACGATGTCGCCCGGTTTGGTAGCCATGCCGGACGGCATGTTTTCGCAAGTTGGCACAACCGCAATCAGGTTAATCTGCAATTGCAGCTTCACGGCTGCGCAGAAGGTGCCGATCACGGCGGCCGCGCCGCACATGTCGAATTTCATTTCGTCCATGTTTAAGCCCGGTTTCAGTGAGATGCCGCCAGTATCAAACGTGATGCCTTTGCCGACCAATACGATGGGTGCGGCTTCTTTATCTGCCGCACCGAAGTAAGAGAGTTCGACCAAATAAGGGTCTTGCACGCTGCCTTTGGCGACTGCCCAAAACGAACCCATATTGCTTTTGATATAGTCTTTGTCGATGATTTTGGCGTCTGCGCCCAATCGTTCTGCCTTGGATTTGGCGGTAGTGGCCAAAAATTCCGGGGTGCATTCGTTCGGTGCGGCATTGCCCAAATCGCGGCACAGGCTTTGGCCGAACACTTGCGCGTCAGCAAATTTCAACGCGGCTCCTACTTCAGCGGTGTGGCCGGTATGGAATATAGTGTGGATCAGCTTGGCTGGTTTGGCTTCTTTTTTGTAGCGGTCGAAACGGTAGGCGGCATTACCGAAGGCAACGGCGAAGGCTTCGGATACGCGCGGGGCGTTGATTTCGCAAAACGGCATGATGTCGACGCTGACTTCAACGTGATTTTGCGCCCATTTGGCAGCTTCGGCAGCGGCTTTGTCAAAAGTGGCGCGTTCTAAGTCTTTTAGGTAAGCTACGGCTACGGCTTGCAAACCGTCGGCAGATGGAGTTTTGGTTTCGGCAAAAAATTGGCCTTCTTCCAGCGAGCGGAACAGGGCAATGGCGGTGTCGTTGTTGAGCTGGGCTTCTTCCGTACAAATAAATAACGCTGCGTCTGCCTGATTCGGCTGCAATTTTTCGGCTTTTGTGCTAAATTCCACGTTTATTCTCCTGATTGAATGTGGGTGTTCGGATGTTTCAGACGGCCTTGTGCCGTGCGGGAAAGATGAAATGATTGTACTCCATCATCGGGCCGTCTGTAACCTTATTTCATGATACCAGTTGATACCGGCGCTGCACGTTTATTACGCTGCTTTTCTGACGGACCGAGATCTTTGCGAAATCCCCGGATTTTGAGTGCGCTTCAAAGCGGCCGCATCGCAGAACGCGCAGGCTTATCATTGAAGGATAGGCAAGCGTTTGGAAAGCACAATGCGAAAGGATATTCCGAAGATGGGTATTTTTCAGGGGCCTCCGCCTGTGAAGAAGGTTAAGGAGGCCTGCCAACCGGCTTTTGCCGCTCAGCTTCAAACAGCAATGATATGATTTATCAAAGAAATTTTATTAAAGAATTGTCCTTTACGGCGGTCGGCATTTTTCTGGTGCTGCTGGCGGTATTGGTGTCGACGCAGGCGATTAACCTGTTGGGGCGTGCCGCCGATGGGCGGGTGGCGATTGATGCCGTGCTGGCTTTGGTCGGTTTCTGGGTCATCGGCATGACGCCGCTTTTGCTGGTGTTGACGGCATTTATCAGCACGCTGACGGTGTTGACCCGCTATTGGCGCGACAGCGAAATGTCGGTATGGCTCTCCAGCGGTTTGGCTTTGAAGCAATGGATTAAACCGGTGATGCAGTTTGCCGTGCCGTTTGCGGTATTGGTTGCTGTCATGCAGCTTTGGGTGTTGCCGTGGGCGGAGCTGCGCAGTCGCGAATATGCCGAAATTTTGAAGCAGAAACAAGAACTTTCATTGGTAAAGGCAGGAGAATTCAATGCTTTGGGCAAACGCAACAACCGTGTGTATTTTGTCGAAACCTTCGATACCGATTCAGGTGTGATGAAAAACCTGTTTTTACGCGAGCAGGACGAAAAAGGCAATGACAACATCGTGTTCGCCAAAGAAGGCAATTTTACGCTGACCCCCAACAAACGCACGTTGGAATTGCGCAACGGCTACCGTTACAGCGGCATGCCAGGGCATGCCGATTACAATCAGGTTTCGTTTGAAAAATTGAGCCTGATTATCAGCACTACGCCGAAAATTGTCGATCCTGTTTCCCACCGCCGCACCATTGCGACCGCGCAATTAATCGGCAGCGACAATCCTAAGCACCAAGCCGAACTGATGTGGCGTGTGTCTTTACCGATTAGTGTGCTGCTGTTGGCCATGTCGGCCGTGCCGTTGTCGTATTTCAATCCGCGTACCGGCCATACCTATAATATTCTGATTGCCATCGGTTTGTTCTTGATTTATCAAAACGGCCTGACTTTCTTACGCAATGCGGTGGAAGACGGCAAAATCCATTTCTTGGCCGGTTTGATCCCGATGCATGTGTTGATGTTTGTTATTTCTGTGGTGCTGCTGCGTGTGCGTACTATGCCGGCGCAGCCATTTTGGCAGGCCGTGGCGAAAAGTTTGGGTTTGAAAGGCGGAAAATGAATCTGATTTCACGTTATATTATCCGCCAAATGGCTGTGATGGCCTTGTATGCTTTACTGGCGTTTTTGGTTTTATACAGCTTTTTTGAAGTGATGGACGAAGTCGGCAATCTTGGCAAAGGCGGTTACGGCGGCGTGAAAATGGCGCAATATGTGCTGATGCAGATGCCCGCGCGCGCATATGAACTGATGCCGTTGGCGGTATTGATCGGCGGCTTGATTTCCTTGAGCCAACTGGCTTCCGGCAGTGAATTGACGGTGATGAAAGCCAGTGGTTTGAACATCAAAAAACTGTTGTTGATTTTGGCAAAGTTCGGCTTGATTTTTGCCTTGGCCACAGTGGCCTTAGGCGAATGGGTTGCGCCGAAGCTCAGCCAACGCGCGGAAAACCTGAAAACCGCCGCCATCAACGGTAAGCTGACCGCCGGCAATACAGGGTTGTGGCTGAAAGAGAAAAACAACATCATCAACGTGCGCGAAATGCTGCCCGACAAAACCTTACTCGGTGTAAAAGTCTGGCAACATAATGAGCAATACGAATTGGTTCAGGTGGTCGAGGCTGAAGCGGCCGTGTTGAATACGGACGGCAGTTGGCAGCTGAAAAACGTGCGCCACAGCATGATTTACAATGACCACATTGAAGTCAAAACCGAAGCCGAACAACGTTGGGAAACCGCGATAAACAGCAAATTGATGGATGTGTTGCTGGTTGATCCCGACCAGATGTCGGTGTCCGAACTTACCACTTACATCGCGCATTTGAAGGACAACCATCAGCAAACACAAGCCTATTCGATTGCTTGGTGGCGTAAGGTGATGTATCCGATTGCTGCATTGGTAATGGTTTTGGTCGCCTACGCATTTACGCCGCAAACCACGCGCCACGGTAATATAGGTTTGAAACTCTTCGGCGGTATTTGCTTGGGCTTGGCGTTTCACTTTGCGGGCCGCTTGTTCGGTTTCACCAGCCAGCTTTACGGCGTGCCGCCGTTTTTAGCCGGTACGCTGCCGACGGTTATTTTTGCCATTGGGGCGGTTTACCTGATTGGCAAACACGAAAAACGCTGAATTTAAGTAACAAGACAAGGCCGTCTGAAACAGATTATTTGTTTCAGACGGCCTTGTGATTTGACAAGCTGCTAGCCCAACCAAAATTCAAACACAAAATACAAAACTAAAATCACCACAATCGCCCACACGATGCTCATGAAGATAACTACGGCGCGGCCGGCTCTGTACACAGGGTGGTTGCGTTCGTCTTTTAAAGAGGGTTTGTATGTGACAGGGGAAGGGTTTTTATCGGTCATTATGAAAACTCATGCTCTTTGATATTCACGGACTGAAGCGTACGCTGTTTGGCGGAAAGATTCAAGTGAAATGCATCAATCAAATTTGTTATCTTCCGTCCAACCGTTTTTTAAGGCCGTCTGAATCGTGGCCATGTCGAAACCGCGGTAAGCCAGAAAACGCATTTGCTTTCGTTTCTCTTTCAAATCGCGGCCCGGCTGCTTGAATTTTTTGCGCAAAACATAAATCGCGGTTTGCAGTTCGCTTTCTTTGTCTGGCATAAATTCGCGGCTGACTCCGGCATCAATGCCTTGCTGCGCCAAAGCCTGTTGCAAGCGTAATTTGCCGTGTTGGCGACTTTTGCTGTGGATGTAGGCTTCGGCGTAACGTTCGTCCGACTGCCAATTGCGTTCGGCAAATTCGTCCAATAATTTTTCTAACTCCTCTTCGTTTTCGGCATAGGGCGCGAGTTTCCGTTTGAGGCCGACACGGCTGATTTCTTGGCGCGACAGAATATCCATCGCCCGCGTACGCAGTGGTTTTTGCGGGTTGACCGGGCGTTTGGATTCGCTTTCAGGCGTGCCGCCGAAGTAGATGAAGTCGTTGCTTTCGGATTCGTGCATTTCAGGCGGCCTTCGGTTTATTCGTCTTCTTTGATTTTTTGCGGGTGCAGGTTTTCATAGATTTCGGGCAGCGAACCAATCAGCCAATCCGGCTTGGTTGCTTTGTCTTGCGACAACAAGGTCATGTCGCCGTAGCCGAATGTTACGCCCACGCTGAAGCAACCCGCGGCTTTGGCGGCAAGGATGTCGTTGTGCGAATCGCCGATCATCATCATGTTGGCAATGTCGATGCCCAATACTTCGGCGCAATGTTGCAGCGGTAGCGGGCTGGGTTTTTTTTCGGCCAAGCTGTCTCCGCCGAGAATCAGGCTGAAATTATCGGCAATGCCCAATTGTTTCAATAATTCAACAGCTAAGATTTCGGTTTTGTTGGTGATGACGGCCAAGGGAATGCCCAAGGTTTTCAAGAGTCCCAAACCGGTTTCGGTTTCGGGATAGAGGCAGGTGGAGTCGCTTAAGTGTTCCCGGTAGTATTGTATGTAGAACACGAAACCTTTTTCCCAAATGTCGGGCGCGGCATCGGTTTCGCGTTCGCGTGTGATGACGCGGTGCACCAAACGGCCGATACCGTCGCCGATGTAGCTTTCAATTTCAGCATTGAGCAGCGTATCCATGCCCAAGTAGGCGCGCATGGCGTTGCCGGCGGCAATCAAATCGGGCGCGGAATGGCATAGGGTGCCGTCCAAATCAAAGGCAACGGCTTGAACGTGTTCGATGGTCGGTGTCGTCATCAGTTTCTCCAAAATTAAGTCCGGTGAAGTCATTTTACCTGAAATAGGCCGTCTGAAAAGGGCATATCATTCATTACAAGCAGATTGGAAGCAGGGCCTTTTGCAGAATTCCTATCTTTTAGGCATATTTCTTCGTGCCACGCTTCTCGAATGCTTGTTTACTTCATGATATGTCTGTTCGTTCTGCAATGCTAAGGCTTCCTGACAATGACTTGTCATCTAAACAGAGACGGCAAGAGAAAAGCAGATAATGCTGCCAAACAAAGAATTACTTATCTGCTATGCCTCGGACAGGAATACCGGTCAAAGCGGTTGCCTATTTTGCTGGATTCAGGTGTCGTCTGTAACAAGAAAAATCTGCATTTGACGGCAGGGGTATGCGCTATCGGATGAGGGCAGGCATGACTTGGGAAGATGTTTTCTCTTCCTTTGGCCAGCCTGACTCCTTACTCCGCACTTGTTACAGATGGGCGGAAAAGGTGTTTTTATCACTAATCCGGTACCTTATCAAAATGTTCTGATATAGAATGGCCGTTTATCGATGGCAGCCATATTAAAGTCCATCAGTATGCAAGGGCTGGGGTTGGAAAGGAAGCTGCGGTTGGTCACAGCCGTGGCAGTAACACCGCCAAGATTCATTTGGCTGTTGCCGGTAGTAATCCTGTTGCTTTTAAGATAACACGGGAAACAGTAAACGATATTACGGCGGCACCGGAATTATTGGATGATGAGCTTGATTTGTCATCAACCGGAATGCTGGGT
Source organism: Neisseria iguanae (assembly GCF_003013245.1). Lineage (GTDB taxonomy): Bacteria > Pseudomonadota > Gammaproteobacteria > Burkholderiales > Neisseriaceae > Neisseria > Neisseria iguanae. Next base: position 346 of record NZ_PXYY01000076.1, on the reverse strand, counting down.
GCAGATAAAGGCGGTGATTCGGATGCATTCAGACAGTTGATTGCCGGTAAGGGTGTCAGGCAGAAGATTCCTTACAAAAAGATAGGGGATGTTTGAATGTGTCAATGGGCCGGTACATTTATAAAATCAGGCACTTGGTTTCAAATACCTTTGAAAAATTAAAACACTATCGTGGTATTGTGGACCGATATGACGGTTTGGAAAACACCATGAAAGCGCCGTTACCTCGGTATGTCTCAATCCAACCAACGTATTCCGGCCTTGCTGCTGGAAGGCGGCTTGGAAAAATACATCAGTTTCACGTTTAACAAAGCGGATACACGCTTTATGGTATGCGGCAATCCGG
>NZ_PXYY01000075.1 GCF_003013245.1 Neisseria iguanae | reverse complement strand
ATTGGAAATTGTTGGAACCGGGCGAAGTGCGTCTTGCGCAAATACAATGGGGTTGGCCGTAAATCTTGCCTGCTGTTCCTGAAAGAATGCGGGTTCCGCTTTGACTTCGGCACACCGTCCGGGCAGCTTGAAATGCTGCGGCAATGGTGTGGTGTTTGGGGATAATCTGCGTCAGCCCCTATTTCAAATATAAAATATCCGGTATAAATTCTATAAGGCATGATTGTTGTGTACAAATACGACAATCGCAATTTACGATCATGAAGAAAAATTGTTTTCACTGCGGACTCGAAATTCCCGAGCATATTCATTTACCCGTAATTTATGACAATGAAGCGCGCGAAACATGCTGTATGGGTTGTCAGGCAGTGGCGCAAAGCATCATCGATGCCGGTTTGGGTAATTACTATAAACAGCGCACCGCCGATGCGGAAAAAGCCGTTTTGCCCGAGCAGGATATTTTGTCGCAACTCAAGCTCTACGATTTGCCCGAAGTGCAGGCCGAATTCGTCGAGGTGGGCGAGGGCGGCAGGCGCGAAGCGGTGTTGATGCTGGGCGGTATTACCTGCGCGGCCTGCGTATGGCTGATTGAGCAGCAATTGTTGCGCCTGCCCGGTGTGAAACGTGTGGATTTAAACTACAGTACCCACCGCGCACGGGTATCGTGGAATAATGGCCAAGTCGCGCTCTCCGATATTTTATTGCGTGTACAGTCAACCGGTTATACCGCGTCGCCTTATGACGCGCAAAAAGTGGAAGAGTCGGCCAATAAAGAGCGCAGGCAATTTATCGTGCGCTTGGCGGTGGCCGGCATGTGTGCCATGCAGACCATGATGTTTGCCCTGCCGACTTATCTTTACGGCAGCGACATCGAACCGCTCTATCTGCAAATTCTGCATTGGGGCGGCTTTTTGATGGTGTTGCCGGTAGTGTTTTATTGCGCGGTTCCGTTTTATAAAGGTGCATTGCGCGATTTGAAGAACCGCCGCGCAGGTATGGATACGCCGATTGCGCTGGCGGTGTTGATGACGTTTGCCGCCGGTATTTACAGCATGATGCAAAACACCGGTGAAGGCATGTATTTCGAATCAATTGCGATGCTGGTGTTTTTCCTGCTCGGTGGTCGTTTTATGGAACAAATAGCACGGCGCAAGGCCGGTGATGCCGCCGAGCGTTTGGTTAAGCTCGTGCCGGCGTTTTGCCATCGCCTGAAAGACTATCCGAACAGCGATGCAACGGAAGAAGCCGTGGTCGCCAAATTACAGCGTGGTGACGTGGTTGTGGTGAAACCGGGCGAAGTGGTTCCGGTGGACGGCACCGTATTGGCAGGTGAGAGCGAAGTCAACGAAGCCATGCTGACCGGCGAAAGCCTGCCTGTGGCGAAGCGCGCAGATGATAAAGTGATTGCCGGCACGCTCAATGCCGCCAGCCCGCTGATTATCCGCACCGATACCGCCGACCGTGAAACGCGTCTATCGCATATTGTGAAGCTGCTCGACCGCGCCTTGGCGCAGAAGCCGCGTGTGGCCGAATTGGCAGAAAAATACGCATCTAACTTTGTGGCTGCCGAGTTGATTTTGGCGATTCCGGTGTTTATCGGCTGGACTTTATACGCCGATGCACAAACCGCCTTGTGGATTACCGTGGCGCTGTTGGTGATTACCTGTCCGTGTGCCTTATCATTGGCCACACCGACCGCGCTGGCGGCTTCTACCGGATCGCTCGCCAAAGACGGCGTGTTGATTGGCGGCAAAAATGCCCTAGAAGTTTTGGGGCAGATTGACGATGTGGTGTTCGATAAAACCGGCACGCTCACGCGGGGCGCGTTATCCGTGAGCCGCATCATCGCTTTAGGCCGTCTGAACAACGAAGACGGTTTGGCCGTTGCGAAAGCCTTGGAGCAGCAATCCGAACACCCGGTTGCCCGTGCGATTTTGAATTATGCGCCGGATAAAATACCTTCTGGCGGCCTGACCGTCGGGCAGCGCGTAAACCGTGTCGGCCAAGGTGTCAGTGCACAAATCACGTTTTGCGGAGAAACACAAATCTGGGCATTGGGGCGGGCGGAGTTTGTGGCCGGAATTGCCGGTGCGTTGACTGAAGCTGCCCATATTCCGCACAACGGCAGCATGGTGTTTCTCGGCAACCAAAGCGGCTTTCAGACGGCCTTTTTGCTGGAAGACGAAATCAAGGAAAACACAGCGGAAATGTCGGCCGATTTGAAAGCCAAAGGTATCCGCCTGCACTTGTTGAGTGGCGACCGAGAAGCTGCGGTCGCGCATGTTGCCCAAACCTTGGTTTTGGATGCGCATCACGCTGAAGCGACACCAGAAGACAAATTGAATTATGTGGCATTGCTGCAAAAACAAGGCCGCAAAGTCTTGATGGTGGGCGACGGTATCAATGATGCCCCTGTGTTGGCGCAGGCCGATGTGTCTGTAGCGGTGGCCGGTGGTGCCGATGTGGCACGTGATGGCGCGGATGTGGTGTTGCTCAACGACGATATGCGCGTGATGCCGCTGATGCTTGATCAAGCCCGCCGCACGCGCCAAATCATTCAGCAAAATCTGACATGGGCAACGGCTTACAACCTTATCGCCGTGCCGCTGGCGGTGTCGGGCTATGTGGAACCGTGGATTGCCGCGCTGGGTATGAGCTTGAGTTCGCTGCTGGTATTGGGCAACGCGTTGAGATTATTGAAACGCAGGTGATTTGCACATGCTTGCCAGATAACAAAGGCCGTCTGAAACCAATTTTTCAGACGGCCTTTGTTTGTTTGCCAACCTGCTGACAACTTTGTGTCACAAATCATGCAGCCATTTATGTGTCGGATTGCGGTGGGTTCGTTCGTGCCACACCAAAGCATTGGTAAAACCGGCAATATTGACCGGCAGCGGGAAAGGCTGATGTCGGCTTGTTGGGGAATCAGGTGGTAAGGGATGAGGGAGCGAAAATCGCTGTGGTACACAATGTCGGGCAACACCAAGGCGCTTTGTACCGATACACGGCGGTTGCCGCCGATATCGACAAGGGCGGGTGGGTTGCTGAAAGCGTTCTTTTCTGATGAGGCGGTGACATACTGCGATGCGCAAAACGCAGTCAAATTAGGCAGGACTGGTTGCAAAACAAGGGGGTCGGTGCACACGGCACAGATATAATCTTCGTCAAACAAGGCGCGAAACAAGGCGCGCGCATGCAGGTTGTCCGGTGCTTGCCCGGACGTGGCCAGCATAAAATCGGGCGTGCTGCGTTCCAGATCTTCCTCATGCTGCGCGGGTTGGATAAGGCGATGTTGATTTGAATGTTGGGTGCTTGGCGATGCAGTTTGGCTAGAAAAGGTGCGGTGACCATGCGCATGGCGTAACCGTTGGCGACGGTGTTGATTTGGCGTTCGGCACGCGGACAGGCTAGTTGAATTCGGGGTCGGCCAACAAACCTTGCGCCTGTTGGAGAATTTACCTCACCTGAAGAGCCAAACTCAAAGCGTGGTCGGCCGGTAAAATGAGCATAGCACCTTTGTCATTTGCTTAAACATAAAAAGACCGTCTGAAAATATTGGTTTCAGGCGGCCTTTTTTCAATCTGATATCTTACAAATAAACAATTTCACCCGTGCGGCCTTTGCTTTCTCCGCTCACCCACCAAATGAATGACGGCAATACGTCTTGGTAGGTTTTGCGTTCGCTTTCCGATTCTCCGGGGTGGGATTTGATACGTTGCGGTGAGTTAATCGCACCCGGCACAAGGATGTTGGCGCGCAGGTTGGGGAAGCGTTCCCATTCATCGGCCACCACTTTGCCCAAGTAGTTGAGCGCGGCTTTGGATGCGCCGAAGCCACCCCAGTAGGCTTGCGGGTTTTCGCCGTGGCTTTCGCTGACGAACAACACTGAGGCATCCGGTGATTCTTTCAGTAATGGTGAAAAGGCACGGGTCAGTCCCATCGGTGCGATGGTGTTGATGCGGAATTGTTTTACCCAGTCCGGCACGGTTTGGAAATCCAATGGTGACAAGGCATTGAAATAACAGGCACAATGCACAATGCCGTCAAGCCTGCCTTGGGTGGCTTCAGCAACAGTGGCGGCCAGTTGGTCGAATTCTTTGTCTTCGGCGGTAAGCAGGTCGAAACAGATGGCAAAAGGTTCGGCATGACCGGCTTCAACAATCGCGTCGTAAACTTTTTCCAAACGTTTTTGGTGGCGCGCAATCAAAATTACGGTTGCCCTGGCGGCGGCATAAGCTTTGGCCACTTGTTCGCCCAAGCCTTGTGAGGCACCGGTGACGATGATGGTTTTATTGTGTAATGTTGGCATAAAGAATCCTTGATGTTCGCTCGGGCCGTCTGAAAAAGAGCAGTGGTTTCAGACAACCTTTTAAAGAGTGCTACAGTGTATTGCAGTTTACCGGCCTTTACAACATGCTTGATTTGCCGTGTTCCGATTCGGTTCGTCTGAAAACCTCAATACACTAACGCCGAGTTTGCCAATCGTGCCAACACAAATCCGCCGCCGCCGCGCCCGATTGTACTGCTGCTTCCAGCGTGGCCGGATAGAGCGGGTGCAGGTAATCGCCACAAGGGTAAATACCGCGGTGGTGCAGCCAGGTGAAATCGGGTTGGGAGCGGTTGGCGCGCGAAGCGATCGTGGCGCGTTTTTCGGTAATCACGCGGCTGGCGGCAGGTTCACCCACATCGGGACAAACACGCCGCACATCGGCATGCACTTTTGCCGCCCATTCAGCAGGCGTTACCGCGCCGACATGGTCGGACACGCTCACCACAGCGGCGATTTCCTGCGGCGGCAAGCCGAGCTCGCCGCGTGAAATCAGCCATTGCGCCGTGCCTTTGGCAAAACCTGTCATCGCCGCCGGAAGCGTGACCGCTTGGGCATAGCGCAGATAGACCGTGGTAATCGCGCAGTATTCGGTATTTTGATAGGCTGTTTGAATATAATCCGGCGTTTCAGACGGCATCAGTGCCGCAGCATGATAGGGTGCCACCGCCAACACTGCCGCATCGAACGCTTCACCGTTGACATCAACCTGACCGCTTGGCAGATTTTCCAAAGGTGGCACGCGCGTTTCCAAATGGATTTTTGTCCCGCAGCGTTGCAGATAAGCCAGCGCCGGATTGGCAATGATGTTACCCAAATCCGTTTTCGGCAACAGGTAATCGCTGCCGGCCTTATCCGCCCATATGCCGTCTGAAAGCACATTGCATAAAATATTCAAGCTTGCCTGTTCCAGCGGCGTATTGAGCGCGCCCCACACCAGCGGCTGCCAAAACTGCGCAATCAGTTTGCGCGGCGTGTTGCGCTGATTGAGCCATGCGCGGATAGAAATGTCGGGCAGGTTTCGACGGTGACGGCCTTGCAGCGCATTCATATCGTTTAACAATTTGATTTTGTGCGCCAACGAAATATGTTTACCGCGCAGCAAACCCAGCAAAACATGCCACGGCGCAGGCAAAGCGGCCGTCTGAAACTGCATACCGTCGTGCAGATACCATTTCAGCGGCAGCCGCACAAAAGCATCTTTTTCACGCACACCGATTTGCTTCATCAACGACAACACGCTGTGATATGCGCCAATCATGATGTGCTGGCCATTATCCAAAAACGAAAAACCGCCTTTGTCGCCGCCAAACGCCCGCGCCCGCCCGCCTGCCTGCCTGCCTGCTTCAAACAGCGTCACATCCGCACGGTGCACCAACTTCACCGCCGCCGCCAAACCGGCCCAGCCGGCACCGATGATGGCGATTTTGGGTTTGGATTTTTGAGTTGTTAACATGGCTTTTCTTTTTTGATTGGGGTTGGTAGAAGGGTTCAAACGGCCTGAAGACACGGGATGATGGGATTATAGCAATGATTCCTGCTTGTAGGGGGATGCCGGAGCACAACGGGGGGAAACGGCATTATTTACTGTTTCAAAGTGGAAAAATCATGCTGAAGACAAATCAGGCTGTCGGAAAGTTTGTCTGGGGAAATACAGGTTTCAGACGGCTTTTTTGAGAAGCCTAATGACTGCGTGCGTACTAGTGGTATACACCATACGCGTGGGTTGTAGATTTTATGCAGGTTACGGTTGGCTTCCTTGCGGCAGATGGCGTCAGATTATCGTTAAATACACAGGTAGTCGGAGGGAGGGATTTGTCGCACAGACGGAGGGGAGGGGCGGCAGATAAGCACCACAAAGCCGTCTGAAAAGTTACATTTTTTCAGACAGCTTTGTCCTATTCGGTTTTCCGTTCTAGGACGTGTCCTTATTTTGTCTGTGTCGCCCATTTCCGGGCAGAAAAGCACGTATGCAGGGCAATATCGAAAGAGAAAGATTCTACATGATACGCCGGTAATACCGGCCGGTGCGGCAAGGTCGGATATTTTGCGCGTACTTCCAACGCGGCAGACGGGTTTTTATACCGGAAAAATGGCGCATGATGAAATGAGGACACGCCTTAAGTTAGCTTAAGGTGCAAGAAAAAGCCGGCATTATTTGCAGTTTTTGAAACGGACATCTGCATAAACACCCGTCTTATCCCATCACAACGCCAAGCCATTTGGGGCGCCCATCGGCAGGATAAAATCACGATTACTCCAAGCCGGTGCGGCTGAAACTGCCTGTACTGCCCACCGGTGGTAGGGCTGGACATGTTATCCGTCGCTTAATGGAACGGCATAATCCATTTGGTTTTAGGGATTCGGGATATCGGTAAAAGGAATGGTGCCGTTTGGTGGATTTAATCATGTGATTAAGGCATAGGCTTTGAAAGCCGGTACGCCTTTTGGGGCTACAGGCTTGTTTTTCTCCAGCTGCTGTGTATAAACAACGCGGCTGTTTCTGGTATCTGCAAAAAAAAAAAACTAAAACTCAAACCTTAAATCCAAACAGCCAAGTCTTCAGCGCGATGCGTTTTTTTCTGGATGGGGGAATGGCGATTTTGTATTTTAATACGTTTTGTACGCCGTCACGTTCGATTTCCTTGAGTAAGGCGTAGTAAATGGCGGCCATTACCAAGCCGACTTTTTGTTTTTTTCTGTCGGCGGCAGGTAAGAGGGCGAGGGCTTGTTGGTAAGTGTCGCGGGCACGTTGGATTTGGAAGGCCATCATTTTGCCAAATTCGGGCGTAGGCCGGTATTGTATAATCACGGCAGTAGGAACGTTGAAGCGTTGCAAGTCTTCCTCCGGCAGGTAAATGCGCCCGTTGCGTGCGTCTTCACCGACATCGCGGATAATGTTGGTCAGTTGCAGAGCCAAGCCCATTTTGTCAGCATAATCCAGGGTTTGTGGGTCAGCGAAGCCGAGAACCCGGGTAATCAGGCAGCCAACCACGCCGGCGGCACGGCGGCAATAAAGTTTGAGCTCGTCAAAGGTGGCATATCGCGCTTGATCCAAATCCATCTGCATGCCGTCGACGAGTTCGACAAATTCGCTTTGCGGCAGGCCGAATGTTCGGATAACGGGTTGTAAGGCTTGGTTGACAGGGTGTTCGGGCAGTACGTCGGAAAAGGTGCGCGCCAAATCGATGCGCCACCAACTGAGTGTGGTTTGGGCGGTGTTTTTGTCGCGGCAATCATCGACCACGTCGTCAAGTTCGCGGCAAAAGGCGTATAAAACCGTCATCGCGTCACGCTGGTGTTCGGGCAGGAATTTGAAGCTCGATAAAAAACTGGAGCCGCTTTCGGCAGCTTTTTGGCGGCAATAGTCAATGGGGTGCACGGCGTGTCCTGTGAGTAAGTATGTGGGCGTGACGGATTGTATAACGATTTCGGGCAGAACAGAAGGCCGTCTGAAAAAATTATGCGTTCAGACGGTTTTTACGTGGGATCCGGCTAAAAAGGCCATTGCAATTGGCTATTATTCCCGACTAAACCACTCAACTATCGGCATTAAATCTGTTAGAATACGGGCGATGACACAATAAAACCAAAAGGCACACCAACCATGGCACTTTTGCAAATTTCCGAACCCGGCATGTCTGCCGCGCCGCATCAACACCGTTTGGCCGTAGGTATCGACCTCGGTACTACCAACAGCTTGGTCGCCACCGTACGTAGCGGCAGCGCAGTCTGCCTGGCAGACGAACGCGGCCGCAAAATCTTTCCTTCCGTCGTGCGTTATTGCGAAAACGGCCGCATCGAAGCCGGCGCGGATGCGTTGAAGGCACAAAAAATTGATCCGTTCAATACGATTAGTTCGGCCAAACGCTTGATTGGCCGCACTTTGGCGGATTTGTCGAAAGAACCTCATCATCTGCCTTACCGTTTCGGCAGCAACGAGCACGTGATTGAATTGAACACGCGGCAGGGTGCGAAAACCCTGATTGAAGTGTCGGCGGAAATTTTGAAGGCTTTGAAAACGCGTGCCGAAGAGAGCTTGGGAGGTGATTTGGCAGGCGCGGTGATTACCGTACCGGCGTACTTTGACGATGCGCAGCGCCAAGCCACCAAAGATGCGGCACGTTTGGCCGGATTGAATGTTTTGCGTTTGCTCAACGAGCCGACTGCCGCGGCGATTGCTTATGGTTTGGACAACGGCTCGGAAGGCACGTTTGTGGTGTACGATTTGGGCGGCGGCACATTTGACGTGTCGGTGTTGCAGTTGACCAAGGGCTTGTTCCAAGTGAAAGCGACAGGCGGTAATTCGGCTTTAGGCGGCGACGATTTCGACCATCGTTTATTCTGCCATATTTTGGAACGTGCCGATTTGTCGAAACTGAATGAGCAGGACAGCCAATTGTTGCTGGCCTTGGCCCGTGAAGCCAAAGAAACTCTAACGACCGAAACCAGTGCGACCGTGCAGGCCGCACTTTCAGACGGCCTGAAAGCGGATGTGACCATCACGCGCCAAGCGTTCCACCAGCTGACGCAGCATTTGGTGCAAAAAACCATCGGGCCGGTGAAGCAGGCATTGAAAGATGCAGGTGTGACTAAGGCCGATATCAAAGGCGTGATTATGGTGGGTGGGGCGACCCGTATGCCGCACGTCCGGCAGGCAGTGGCGACCTTCTTCGGTCAAACGCCTTTGGATAATCTGAATCCTGATGAAGTGGTGGCACTGGGCGCGGCGGTACAGGCCAATGTGCTGGCAGGTAACAAAACCGATGGAGAATGGCTGCTTTTGGATGTCACGCCTTTGTCGCTGGGCTTGGAAACGTATGGCAGTTTGGCGGAAAAAATCATTCCGCGCAACAGCACGTTACCGGTGGCGCGTGCGCAAGAATTTACGACCTTTAAAGACGGACAAACCGCGATGACGATTCATGTGGTGCAGGGCGAGCGCGAGCTGGTATCGGATTGCCGCAGCTTGGCGAAATTCACTTTGCGCGGCATTCCGCCGATGGCGGCTGGTGCGGCGCGTATCCGCGTTACCTTCCAAGTCGATGCCGACGGTTTGCTGTCGGTGTCTGCGCAAGAGCAAACTACGGGCGTGAGCGCGCAAATCGAAGTGAAACCATCTTACGGTTTGGACGACGGCATCATCACGCAAATGCTGAAAGAAGGTATGAACAATGCCGCCGGCGATAAGGCCGCCCGCGCCCGCGCCGAAGCCACGGTCGAAGCCGAAAGCCTAATTGATGCAATCCAAGCCGCGCTGTCACTTGACAGCGATTTGCTCGAAACCGATGAATTGGCCAAAATCGAAGCCGACATTACCGCTTTGCAAGAAGGTGTGAAAGACGGCAGTGCCGATGACATCCGCGCCGCCGTCACCGCCTTAAGCCACAGCACCGACAGTTTCGCCTCCAAACGCATGAACCGCAATATCCGGCGCGCGCTGATGGGGCAGAGTGTAGATAATATTTGAGCAATTTCAGACAGCCTTTTCCCTCATAATTAAGGCCGTCTGAAAAAGAAAGCCGATATGGAATCATTAGGTCAAGATTTATACGGACAAACCAACGCATTCTGCAGACCGGGTGATAACTTGGCCGATGAAGGCCGATTCAACGAAGCCTTGAAACAATACAAGGAGACATGGACGCCGTTGCCCGGGCCGAAAGCGCAGCAGGAGGCATCGATGGATTTTGGCCGCGATGGCGGGACGGTACCCGTTTTTAAACGGCAAATACCGTCAGGCAGTGAAGGATTTGACTGAGGCACTGGCCGGCACCAATGCACCGGACAATCCTTTATCTATTTGCGTTTGGGCCAAAGCCAGTTTGAACCGGGTAAGGAAGAAGCCGCGACGGAAGCCTTGCAAACAGCTTATGAATTGGGCGATGAAGATTTGTGGGACGGTGAAGATGAGAAATACAATACCTGCAATTTTTAACGGCAGAGGTTGGCGGAATTTTGATTCCGTCACACTCGGGTTGTCTGAAACATTTTGAAAGAAAATCATGCGCTTGTGGCACGAATCTTTGATTTCCCAATTGCCGCGCCAACAGCTTTTGGGCCAACACCGCGAATGTGCTGCCTTGCGCGGTGCAGGTTGGGGGCGGCCGCATGCGACGGTCGATTACGTGTTTACCCATCCGCCGTATAAGCTTTTTCAGTATCATGTGCTGATTATGCAGGAAATGCACCGGCGCGGTTACCGGCCTGATGAAGCGTGGTTCGATCCGCTTTACCGCGGTAAGACTGAGCCGCCTTATCCCGAACTACCGCCATTGCCTGCCGACAACCCGATTTATCCCGAGCATGATGCGGATTATCTGCAGGAATGCTTGGAAAATTTAAAGCAAAAAGGCATCGTATTACACATGCCCGACACAAACCACTGACATCAACGAGAACATAAAAATGCCGAAAATTACCGTATTGCCACACGCAACGTTATGTCCTGAAGGCGCACTCATCGATAACGCACCGGAAGGCAAAACCGTATTGGACGTTTTGCTGGATCACGACATCGAAGTCGATCACGCCTGCGAAAAATCCTGCGCGTGTACCACTTGCCACGTAATTATCCGTAAAGGTTTCGACAGCTTGGAAGAGCCGACTGAAATCGAAGAAGACCTGCTTGACCAGGCATGGGGTTTAGAGGCAGATTCGCGTTTGAGCTGCCAAGCGGTAGTGGCGGATGAAGATTTGGTCGTGGAAATTCCGAAATACACCATCAACCATGCACGTGAAGACCATTAATAGATACGTAAAAGGCCGTCTGAAACCGGATATTCCTATTTCAGACGGCCTTATGCCGGCGACTTATAAAACTTATTTCTGTTTGTAGCCGCCGAAACTGAAGCGGGAAACGCGTATAGGCGCGGCTTTTGACGACTGAGTCCAAGCAGTGGCATAGTTTTCTGTTTTGGGTTGGGTATTGATCAGGCTCAGGCTTTTGCCTCGATGAGAAATAATGTTTCGGACATCCTGTTTCGGATGAGCAGAAGGTTCGTTCAGGTATTCCGGGTATTGGTTGCCCGTAAGTTGCGGCGCACGGTCTGATTCTGCTGCAGCTAAGCCGAAACCGTTTATCATCTGCTGCACAATGTCTTCACAATAAACCTGCTTGGTATCACCTTCCTTCTTGACATGTGCCAATAAGACTGATATCCGGCTGCTGTCGAGCACCTGTTCTGCAATGCGCTGATATATATTCCAACGTTTCAAGCGAATCACGGCAGAATCGGCATCCGGCGGCATGGAAAGCAGGCGGATCTGTCCTTGCTTATTACCGCAATGAATGCGCAACGTGACTTGCGTCAAGCCATGTTGTCCATCAAGGACATGGTAAATATGGCGGATGAGCAGAATCAAACGGTCAAACGGATGCGCTTTGGCAAAATAATCAGTGCTGTCGGGCACAGAGCCGTAAACCAATTTAGACAGTTTGGCATTCAGTGCATTGTTCATCAGCGATTCCTTTTATTGCTGGCAATAGATTTTAAGAATCTTTTGCACCGATTTAGTTGCATGGCTGAGTGTAAATTAGCGTATATTCTCCATCACAAGCCTGATTTGACTGCACGATCACGATGGTTTGCCTTACATTGAAACCATTTCAGACGGCTTTACGTCTGCCAAACATCGAAAGGGCATATATATGAAATGGACTGATACCCAACACATCGCCGAGGAACTGTATGACTTATACAGCGACACCGACCCCAAAACCATCCGCTTTACCCATTTGCGCGAATTGATTATGGCACTGCCCGAATTCGACGACGATCCGACACGCTGCGGCGAACGCATTCTTGAAGCCGTGCAACAGGCTTGGATTGAAGAAGCCGAATAATGGATTGGCTGCCTGGACTGTATATCCGCGCCGCGCATAGTCTGGACGGCATTAAACTTGTTTCCAAAGATGGCACGCCGTCTGAAAAGCTTTCAGACGGCGTGTGGGATGAAACGGTGTGCCGATTTGCCGATGCTGCTCGTTTGCCGTGTAAAACCAGCGGTCTGGTGCCCCAACAACCCGGCACACGGCACATGACATCGGTGCGTAAACGCTTTACCGATTCTTGCCGTCTTTGTTTTGGCTGAAAATGCAATAGTAAGATTAAAGGTATGACTGGTATGGGAACAGGCTGCCTGAAGGCGCAGGTTTTCAGACGACCCGTTTTATGGTGATGAACAAAATTCATATTTTCCTGTTTGTGTCTGCGACATTTTACGGTATGTCCCCATTTCATCATGCGGCATCTTTCCGACCTTGCCGCACCGGCCGGTTTTACCGGCACTGCGTGTAAAACGTCCTTTTTGAGTATTGCCCCCGCATGCGCACTTTTCTGCTCGAAAAAGGGCGGCGCAGACGAAATGAAGATACGCCCTAATTTTATAAGTAATTGATTTTATTTTAAGTAAATCATTTAAAAAGGCCGTCTGGAAAAGAGTTGAATCTTTTTCCGGCAGCCTTTTTGGCCATGAAAAAGAATTGCGGAAAGGTTGCTAAATGCCCAACAAATTCTATTATTAAAATAATTCATGATTATTCTGAAAATTTTGAAATTGACTCATGGCTGTGAAAAAAATAAGATGGCATTAACAGAAAATA
>NZ_PXYY01000074.1 GCF_003013245.1 Neisseria iguanae | reverse complement strand
GACAGGGTAAGGTTTAACCGTTGTCGTTAAAGGTAACTTTATGCCGGTTATTAAATGAAAACCATTGCCTGGCGGCATTGTTTATCCCGATTGCTGCAAAAGCCGTGATGTGTTTGACGTGGGTGAATCCACTTGTCACCGTACCAGTCACTGTACGCATTTTGTAGGGCGGCAAAACCACATTGACGGGATGGAAAACTTTTGGGACCGGGCAAAACGCATGCTACGGAAATAGAATGGAATTGACCGGAAATCTTTTCCATTATTCCGGAAAGAATGCGGGTTTCGTTTTAACTGTGGTACACCAAAAGGGCAGCTTAAAATTTTGCGAATTTGGTGTGATATTTGGGGCTAATCTACGCCAGCTCCTTAAAATTTATAGTAAAATTTACGCCGTCATATCATATCGGTTATCACAATATTTCAGTGATTTGAATTTATCATGAAAATCTTAGTCACCGGCGGTGCCGGTTTTATCGGTTCGGCGGTTGTGCGCCATATTATCAACAATACGCAAGATGCGGTGGTGAATGTCGATAAACTCACTTATGCGGGCAACTTGGAATCTTTGGAATCGGTGGCGGATCATCCGCACTATGCGTTTGCACAAGTGGATATTTGCGACCGTGCCGCGCTGGACTGCGTGTTTGCCGAACACCAACCTGATGCAGTGATGCACTTGGCAGCAGAAAGCCATGTCGACCGCAGTATTGACAGCCCGGCAGCATTTATCGAAACCAATATTGCCGGCACTTACACGCTTTTGGAAACTGCACGCGCTTATTGGAATGATATGCCGTCTGAAAAAAAGGCAACATTCCGCTTCCACCACATTTCCACCGACGAGGTGTATGGTGATTTGCACGGCACGGATGATTTGTTTGCCGAAACCACGCCTTACGCTCCTTCCAACCCTTATTCGGCTTCCAAAGCCGCCAGTGACCATTTAGTACGCGCATGGCAGCATACTTACGGCCTGCCAACCATTGTGACGAATTGTTCCAACAATTACGGCCCTTATCATTTCCCTGAAAAACTGATTCCGCTGATGATTCTGAATGCGCTTGACGGCAAACCGCTGCCGGTTTATGGCGACGGTATGCAGATTCGAGACTGGCTGTTTGTCGAAGATCATGCCCGCGCGCTGTATCAGGTGCTCACTGAAGGCACAATCGGTGAGACCTACAATATCGGCGGTCACAATGAACAAGCCAATATCGAAGTAGTGCGTACCATTTGCGCCCTATTGGAAGAGCTAGTGCCGAACAAACCGCAAGGCGTGGCACATTATGAAGATTTGATTACCTATGTCAAAGACCGTCCCGGTCATGATGTGCGCTATGCGATTGACGCCGCGAAAATCGGCCGCGAATTGGGCTGGCACCCGCAGGAAACTTTTGAAAGCGGCATCCGCAAAACGGTAGAATGGTATTTAAACAACAAAACTTGGTGGTCGCGCGTGTTAGACGGCAGCTACAACCGTGAACGCTTAGGCAATTAAACAATAATTAATGCATTCAGGCGGCCTTAATGCCGTCTGAACATCGACGACACAAGGCAAACAAGCTAATGAAAGGCATTATTCTCGCAGGCGGCAGCGGCACGCGCCTTTATCCGATTACCCGCGGCATATCGAAGCAATTACTGCCGGTGTACAACAAACCGATGATTTATTACCCCCTGTCGGTGTTGATGTTGGCCGGTATCCGCGATGTGTTGGTGATTACCACGCCGGAAGACAACAATGCTTTCCGCCGTCTGCTTGGTAACGGTAGCGATTTCGGCATCCGCATATCCTACACCATCCAACCCAGCCCCGATGGCTTAGCGCAAGCCTTTTTGATTGGCGGAGACTTCATTGGCGATGATTCGGTGTGTCTGGTTTTAGGCGACAATATTTTCTACGGCCAGCATTTCAGCCAATCTTTGAAAGAAGCAGCGGCATTTGTGGAAAAAAAAGGCGCAACCGTATTCGGCTATCAAGTAAAAGACCCCGAGCGTTTCGGCGTGATTGAGTTTGATGACAATTTCAAAGCCCTTTCCATTGAAGAAAAACCGAAACGACCTAAATCCGATTGGGCGGTCACCGGCCTCTATTTCTACGACAACCGCGTGGGGACGTTTGCCAGGCAAGTGAAACCGTCCGGACGCGGCGAATTGGAAATCACCACTTTAAACCAAATGTATTTGGAGGATGGTTCGCTCAATGTCCAACTGCTCGGCCGCGGTTTCGCTTGGCTTGATACCGGCACCCACGCCAGCCTGCTGGAAGCCGCTTCATTTGTGGAAACGATTGAAAACATTCAAAATTTACAAGTGGCCTGTTTGGAAGAAATCGCTTGGCGCAACGGTTGGCTGAGCAGCGAAGAAGTAAGGGCATTGGCCAAACCAATGTGTAAAAACGAATACGGACAGTATTTGTTGCGGTTGGTTGGGGGCGGTTAAGCAATTTTTTCTTTTTAACAGTTTTAAAACTTACTGAAACAGAACGAGCCTTCGTTTCTAAAATCCTTCCGGGCCGTCTGAAACCCATCTTTCAGGAATACGCAATGAATATCATCGATACCCGAATCCCCGATGTCAAACTGCTCGAACCCAAAGTCTTCGGTGACGAACGTGGTTTTTTTATGGAAACCTTCCGTGATGACTGGTTTTGCCAAAACGTGGCCGAACGCACTTTTGTGCAGGAAAACCACAGCAAATCCACCCAAGGCGTATTGCGCGGCCTGCATTACCAAACCGAAAACACCCAAGGCAAGCTGGTGCGCGTGGTATCAGGGGAAGTGTTTGATGTAGCTGTGGATATACGCCGTGATTCGCCTACTTTCGGCCATTGGGTTGGCGAGATTTTATCGGCAGACAACAAACGCCAGTTGTGGGTGCCGGAAGGCTTCGCCCATGGTTTTTATGTGTTGGGCGATGAAGCGGAATGTGTGTACAAATGCACCGATTATTACAACCCGAATGCGGAATATTCCTTGATTTGGAATGACGCCGCCGTCGGTATCGAATGGCCTTTGCAGGGCGAACCGAACTTATCGGCTAAGGATCTGGCGGGGAAAATATTGGCAGAAGCGGTGACTTTCTGATCAGAAAACCAATGAATAAAGGCGGATTTGACATCCGCCTTTGTTTTTTCGGTAAAATGGTCATTCAGTAGCTTTTTGAGCTTAATATCATATCAAGACCGTCTGAAACTTTTACGCTTATCCAATAAAAGTCCACGATTGTGAAAAACGCTTACACCCCTTCCCACGACATCCGCAAAATTCCGAATCTTGATGATTTCCTGCCCGAATTCAACATTCAAAAAACAGCCTTCATGCCGAAACACTGATCAGCTGGGGTTTTCACCCGACACACAAACCGTGTACATTTGCCGAATCGCGCAGTTTGCCGTTTGTGGTACTGGAAGACGGTTTTTGACGTTCGCCAGTCTCGGGCGTGGAAGGTATCCGCCTTTTACACTGGTTTATGACGACATCGGTATCTATAATACGGTACAACTCACTCGCCTGTCACGTTTGGAGCATTTGATTTTATTAACAGCAGATATGCCGTCCGAAACTGAAACCCAAACACAGCAGGCGGTAGATTTGATTTTGGCGCACCGTTTGTCCAAATACAATCTCATGCGCCGGACTTTTCAAACGGCCTCGTACCATACCACAAGCAGACTTTACACGTTCAAAAAACATCGTTTTGGTCATCGGTCAAACCTTCGGCGACATGGCGATTCGATATGGCAGCGCAGATAAATCTACGTTTGGCATCACGTTCCAGACGGCCTTAGCAGAAAATCCCGATGCAGAAATTTGGTCCAAAACCCATCCCGACGTGTTAAGAAGCAAGAAAAAAGCCATCTCACCGATCTGGCACAACAGCCACGCGTGCGCCCGCTGGCGGAAGACATCAAGCATTTCGTTAAAAAACACCCTAATCTCAAAGGGCGGATTTTTTATGTACACGGCGTTCCCTTACCGTTTTTCCTGCGTCACGGCATTGGCATGGCCACCATCAACAATACCAGCGGCTTGTCGGCTTTAATCCACAATATGCCGGTCAAAGTATTGGGACGTGCACATGATGACATTCCCGGCATAACCCATCAAGGCAAGTTGGCCGATCTTTGGAAAAATCCGACACCGCCGGATAGCGGAGTATTCCATGCCTACCGCATGTACCACATTGACATTATCCAAATCAACGGCAACTTTTACAGCCAAGTAAATTTTCCCTAGATTACGCTGAAACAAGATAAAGCCTGACGCATAGGCCGTCTGAAGATAAACCGCACCCTTGTACGTTGGTTTTCAGACGGCCCTTTATCATAAAAAAACATACATTCATGCCATAATAATGAACAAAACTTTACCAAAAATAGTATAATGTCCTACTCCTACCGCATATCCGCCATCCATCATGACCGTCGCCGTCTCTGAAACCCTCTATCAGCAAGCCCGCACACTGTTGGTCAAAAGCCCGAACAGCATGCAAGGTTTCGCACTGCTGCGCCAGGCGGCGGAGCAAGGGCATGCAGACGCAGCATTTGAAGTCAGCCTCATCATGATGGAAGCCCCTCAGCCGGATTATCCGGCGATCCTCTCATGGCTTGACATCGCCGCCGAACAAAAGCACCCCTATGCCACCTACAATCTGCTGCGCATCCGCGAAAAGATGGGAGCGGCGTTCGACCGGCATATCCAACAATACGTTTGGCTTGCCGAACACGGTCTGCCCGCAGCACAACTGGATCTGCTTGAATACTATGCCGACCACCATGATGCGCAAGCCGTATACTGGGCGCGACAGGTAGCGGAACAAGGCCATCCGTTCGGCCAATACTTTTTAGCCTTACACCACCATTTGTCTGACCCGCCCGATTTGCCACGAGCGCGGCAACTGTATCATCAAGCCGCCGAACAAGGGCTTCACGTCGCCCATTGGCAGCTTGGCAAAATCTACCGCCACGGCATAGGCACACCCATTAACAACACACTTGCCGCACACCATCTGCGCTTTGCCGCCGACAACGGCTTTATCGCCGCGCAAACCCTGTTGGCCGATATTCTGGCCGAACAAAACCATACCGATGCGCTGAACTGGTATCAAACCGCCGCCGGCAACGGCGACCATCAGGCTCGAACCGCCCTGGCACGCCACTACCTCACCGGCCGCCTGACCGGGCGCGATCCCTTGCAAGCCGTCAAACACGCCAAAATTGCAGCCGAACACAATCACCCCGAAGCCTTGCAGTTGATGGGCGACATTTACCGCTACGGCTTGGGCATAAAAGCCAATGCGCAAACCGCCGAGCATTATTACCGCGAAGCTGCCGAACACGGCAGCCTGAGTGCCTACCAAAAACTTTTGAGCGATGCCGCGCTGCATCATCCTGAGCAATACGAACGCATCAAAACCGCCGCCCTGCAACACCAACAAGCCGAGCAAACCTACCAAACTGCCCTCACCCACCATCAAGGCCGCCGCAATCAGGCCGTCAATTATGCGGAAGCGCGGAAATTATATTTAAAAGCTGCCGCACAAGGTCATGCCGATGCCGCGTTTGGCCTAGGCTTGATTTATTTCCACGGCCAAGGTGTCAAATCCGACAACCGCCAAGCCGCGTATTGGTTTGAACAAGCTGCCGAGCAAGGTCATGCCGAAGCACAATACCGCCTTGCCCGTCTGTATTACTACGGTCAAGGCTTGGTCGCCAATCTGCCTATCGCCTGCATTTGGCTGCAAGCTGCTATCGAAAACGGTTATGAAAACCCGCAGGCCTTTGCTTATTTACTAGACAAATGGCAGCGTGAAGCAGGATTGAAAACTTCAAAATAAAAACAGGCAGAGAGCTCTGCAAAACCTCATCAACAACCAATAAAAACCAAAACGGACGTCATTCCCGCACAGGCTGTTAAAGGCCTTTTACAAAGGTATCAGGCCGTCTGAAAAATAATCTTTCAGACGGCCTGCCTATTGAAATTTAATGCTTACTTCACACAAACAGTAATGCTGGCCAACCCTTCGATTTTTGCCCTGACGGTATCCCCCTTCACCACTGCGCCCACGCCTTCAGGCGTACCGGTGAAAATCAAATCTCCCGGCTGCAAAGTAAAGAATTCGGATAATTTGGCAATGGTTTCCGCCACGCTCCACGTTAGATGATTGATGTTGCTGCTTTGCTTGGTTTCACCATTAACACTTAATTCAATCGCCGCGTCAGACAGCGCACCCGTTTCACTGATGCGGTGTAATTCACCAATGGGTGCAGAATAATCAAATGCTTTGCCGATTTCCCACGGCCGACCGATTTCACGCATCTGCGTTTGCAAATCACGGCGGGTCATGTCCAAGCCCACGGCGTAACCGAAAATATGTGCTTCAGCATCTTCTGCACGGATATTCTGACCACCCTTGCCGACAGCCACCACCAACTCTACTTCATAATGATAGTTTGACGTTTGGCTCGGATAAGGCAGGTCAACGATTTCATTGGCTTTCACCGCCACAATCGATTCGCAGTCGTTTGGTTTGCAAAAGAAGAACGGCGGCTCGCGGTCAGGATCGGAACCCATCTCTCTGGCATGACCGGCATAATTTCGGCCGACACAATACACCCGGCGCACCGAATATCCGTCGTAGCTGCCGGAGACCGGCAATACTGCCGTCCGAACCGGCTCGAAAACGTATGACATGGTTTTCTCCTCTGCTTTTGATGAAAACAATCTGGCCGACAGTTTAGCAGATTCATCTTAGGGGATGTGCGTTTCCCCGAAGCGTTTATTCGAAAGGCCGCCTGAAGCTTGACCGCCGTCATGTTACAACCTGTTTCAGACGGCCTGAGCCATATTTTCAGGTAAAATACGCCTGTTATTTCCACTCATGAGAAAGCCGCCATGTACGCCCTCGCCCGCTCCGTCTTATTCAAACTCGACCCTGAAAAAACCCACCACCTCACACTCAGCAGCCTGAAAACCCTGCACAAACTCGGTCTGATTCCCATCACCGACAACCGCGGCAAAGCCACCAAACTGATGGGGCTGCATCTGCCCAATCCGGTCGGCTTGGCGGCAGGATTGGATAAAAACGGCGAATGTATCGACGCATTCGGCGCGCTCGGTTTCGGCTTTCTCGAAGTCGGCACTGTCACCCCAAAACCGCAGCCCGGCAACCCGCAACCGCGCTTGTTCCGCGTGCCCGAACACCAAGGCATCATCAACCGCATGGGCTTCAACAACCACGGCATCGACGCCATGATCCGCAACATCGAAGCCAGCAGCTACCGAGGCATTTTAGGCATCAACATCGGTAAAAACGCCATGACCCCGATTGAAAACGCCGCTGATGATTACTTGATTTGTTTGGAAAAAGCTTATGCGCATGCCGACTACATCACCGTCAACATTTCTTCGCCCAACACCAAAAACCTGCGCGCGCTGCAAGGCGGCGACGAACTGAACGCATTGTTGGAAACGCTGAAAAACAAACAGGCGCAACTGCACGCGGCACACGGCAAATACGTGCCGCTGGCGGTAAAAATCGCCCCTGACTTGGACGAAGCGCAAATTGAAGACATCGCCCGCGTGGTGAAAAACGTGCAGATGGACGGCATCATCGCCACCAACACCACCATCGACAAATCGGCTTTGGGCAACCACCGCTTGGCGCAAGAACAAGGCGGCCTGAGCGGCCTGCCGGTACGCGGAAAAAGCAACCAAGTACTGAAATTATTAGCCGAACACATTGACGGCGCACTGCCGATTATCGGTGTCGGCGGCATCATGGAAAGCCGGGATGCCGCTGAAAAAATCCGCTTGGGCGCCACCGCCGTACAGCTATACAGCGGCTTAATCTACCAAGGCCCCGCGCTGGTGAGAGAATGCGTGGCCGCGATCCGTTAAATTTAAATGCGATAAGTCTGAAATCGTTCGGACGGCCTGTTGCTTAAAAAATTCCATATCCGCAAAAATAACCGCGGAATCAATAAAAAACCGGTACCAAACGGCCTGCTGCAGACGGTACGGACAGTACGCCGGTCGTATTACCGCTTCGGCAGCTTGCAAGATCGTTCTCTTTGAGCTGAGGCAGCCCGGCGCCGTAGCCGTTTTAGTGGTTTCACTCTACATGCCCATCATCAAAAACAAACCGTCAGCCCAGCCGTCAACAAGCTGTCTGAAACTGATGTTTCAGACAGCTTTTCACCACACTACTCCAACCAATTAAGCAAATGCCTGCAATTCAGGATTGATGTCGGTTTGCGCCAGATTGTTCACATAGTTGCACAAAGTAGCCAAAGCCACACCCATCACTACTTCAACCGCTTGCTGCTGGTTGTAACCGGCATCAAAGAAGGCTTGCAGCTCGGCATCGGCCACCGCGCCTTTTTTCGCCATCACGGCTTGGGTAAATGCTGCCAAGGCCGCCAGTTTCCCATCGTCAAACGCGCCCGCATCCAAAGCACGCGCGGCTTGGATAGACCGCTCAGACATCAGCTTTTTCAAGGTCGCCAATTTGGTGTGGCCGGCCACGCAGAAGCCGCATTCGTTGGTTTTGGCAGCAATGATCTGCACCACTTCCACTTCGCCGGCGGTCAGGCTGTTGGCACTGTTCATCTTGCCCACTTCCTGATAAAACGCCAAGGCTTCCGGCGCATTGGCCAACACGCCGATCAAGTTCGGTATAAAGCCATTGTTGTTCAAAACAGCCTCCATGCGCGGTTTCGCGGCTTCAGGTACTGTTTCCAAATTATGTACGGTCAAACGTGCCATGATGCTTTCCTTTACAAATCAAATGAAGATAAATAAGCCATGCTAGCGGATTCGACAGAATAGTAAAAGCACTAAAAGCCATTTAGTTAAAACGAAAAATGATATTGTCAGCAACTATATGATTTTAATCAATATTAATTAGAGCGTATCCTCATTTCATCATGCAGCATCTTTTCAGCATAAAAACACGCCTACTGCGTTGAAAATGCGCACAAGGTGTCCGACTTTGCTGTACCTTTCGCCTGATATCCGCGCTTTTCTACCCGAAAATGTGCGACAGACGAAATGAAGACACACCTCAGCGGATTTGTTCGACAGGCTGTCTGAACCTCATGTTCAGACAGCCTGTTTCTTGCCTGCCATCATTTCCGTGTGTTTCTGCCATTATCACGCTGTATAAAGAAAGCCGTCTTTTCCTTTATAATAAGCTTTATTTTCCTCAGATTTCAGACGGCCTCTGCCTCATCAAACGCCGTCTCCGTAAAGGTTTTCCCATGTCATCAAATCAAACCCTGCTTTTAGTCGACGGCTCTTCCTATCTTTACCGCGCCTACCACGCGATGGCGCCGCTCACCGCCCCCGACGGCACGCCCACGGGCGCGGTATACGGCGTATTGAACATGCTGCGCCGCCTGCGTGCCGACCATATCCATGATTATTGCGCGGTGGTGTTTGACGCAAAGGGCAAAAATTTCCGCCACGAGATGTTTGCCGACTACAAAGCAACCCGCCCGCCCATGCCCGATGATTTGCGCCCGCAGGCGGAAATGCTGCCGGAACTGGTGCGGCTGATGGGCTGGCCGGTGTTGGCGGCTCCGGGCGTAGAAGCGGATGATGTGATTGGCACACTGGCGCAACAAGGCAGTAACGCCGGCATGAACGTGATTGTATCCACCGGCGACAAAGACATGGCACAGCTGGTGAATGAACAAGTCACCTTGGTCAACACCATGAGCGGCGAAACACTGGATACCCAAGGCGTAGCGGCCAAATTCGGCGTGCGCCCCAGCCAAATCCGCGATTATCTAGCGCTGATGGGCGATAAGGTCGACAACGTCCCGGGCGTGGAAAAATGCGGCCCGAAAACCGCCGTGAAATGGCTGGAGCAATACAGCTCACTCGAAGGCGTGATAGCACACGCTGCCGACATCAAAGGCAAAGTCGGCGAAAACCTTCAAGCTGCCCTGCCGCGCCTGCCTTTGTCTTACGAACTGGTCACGATTAAAACCGATTTGGATTTGCACGGCGAACTTCCAGACGGCCTTGACAGCCTGCGCCGCCAAATTCCGAAATGGTCGCAACTGGCCGTTGAATTCAAGCACTTAAACTTCCGCACCTGGCTGAAAGAAGCAGAGGAACAGATGCGCGAAACGGCACAAGGCGATGACTTATTCGGCACCATAGACATCGGCAAACAAGCCGCCTCAGCTGCCGGCAAGCTGTCTGAAAACATCATTAACCAAGCGGCGGCCCCGGCCAAATTAAATTACCAAGCGATTACCGCCAAAACGCAGTTTGCCGAATTATTAAGCAAACTCGCCGCCGCAAACACCATCGGCCTCGACACCGAAACCACCTCGCTCGACGCCATGAACGCGCAACTGGTCGGCATCAGCATCGCCTTTTCAGCCGGCGAAGCAGTGTATATTCCGGTCGGACACAGCCCGGCCGCCGCGCCCGATCAGTTGGTTTTACATGACGTATTAAGCCGTCTGAAACCGTTCTTGGAAAGCGAAACGCTGCACAAAATCGGCCAAAACCTCAAATACGACCAACACATTTTCGCCAATTACAACATCGCACTCAAAGGCATCAGCGGCGATTCCATGCTGGCTTCCTACATCGTTGAAAGCCACTTGGGACACGGCTTGGACGAATTGGCCGCACGCTGGCTCGGCCTGGAAACCGTAACCTACGAATCCTTGTGCGGCAAGGGTGCGAAAGCCATTTCGTTTGCCGATGTCGCGTTGGAACAAGCCACCGAATACGCCTGTCAAGACGCCGATTTCGCCCTGCGTATCGAAAACCATTTGGTCAAACAGATGGACGAAAAGCAGCGCGATATCTACCAAAACATGGAATTGCCCGTGGCGCAGGTGTTGTTTGACATGGAGCGTACCGGCGTACAAATCGACAAAGCCGAATTGGCCGCGCAAAGCCACGAACTCGGCCGCCGCCTGCTCGAATTAGAACAACAAGCCTACGAAGCTGCCGGCCAGCCGTTTAACCTCAATTCACCCAAGCAGCTGCAAGAAATCCTGTTCGGCAAAATGGGGATTCCGACCAAAGGCCTGAAAAAAACCGCTTCCGGCGGCGTATCCACCAACGAAGCCGTGCTCGAGCAGCTGGCCGCCGATTTCCCGCTGCCGAAAATCATCTTGAAAAACCGCAGTTTGGCCAAACTCAAGTCCACCTACACCGACAAGCTGCCCGAAATGGTCAACCCGCGTACCGGCCGCGTACACACCACCTACGCCCAAGCCGTCGCCATCACCGGCCGTCTGGCCAGCAACAACCCCAACCTGCAAAACATCCCCATTCGCACCGAAGAAGGCCGCAAAGTGCGCCGCGCCTTTAACGCACCGGCCGGCAGCGTCATCGTATCGGCCGACTACTCGCAAATCGAATTGCGGATTATGGCGCATTTAAGCGGCGACAAAACCCTGCTCGGAGCCTTCCAAAACAGCGAAGACGTCCACCGCCGCACCGCCGCCGAAGTGTTCGGTATTGCCCCCGAAAACGTTACCGCCGACCAACGCCGCTACGCCAAAACCATCAACTTCGGCCTGATTTACGGCATGGGGCAATATGGCCTCGCCAAATCACTCGGTATCGACGCCGTGTCGGCGAAAAACTTCATCGACCGCTACTTCGCCCGCTACCCCGGCGTGGCCGACTACATGCAGCGCACCAAAGAGCAAGCCGCGCAGCAAGGCTATGTCGAAACCCAATTCGGTCGCCGCCTCTACCTGCCCGATCTCAACAGCAAAAACGGCAACGCCCGCGCCGGGGCCGAACGCGCCGCCATCAATGCCCCCATGCAGGGCACCGCATCCGACCTCATCAAACGCGCCATGAAAGACGTGCGTAACTGGCTGCTTTCAGACGGCCTGCAAAGCAAACTGATTATGCAAGTGCATGACGAATTGGTGCTGGAAGTAGTTAAATCCGAACTGGCCCTGGTGAGGCAGAGACTGCCCGAAATTATGGCCGATGCAGCCAAAGGAGAATTGAATGTTCCGCTGGTTGCCGAAGTGGGTATCGGCGGGAATTGGGATGAGGCGCATTAAATTATGATATATAGTTTATAACCTTCTAAGGCACTAAACCCCTATCAGAAATTTTATTATGACGAAAAATATTTTTTCAGTATTAAAAAAATATAACCCAAACACTAATTTTTCTATTTATGATAACGACTTTCTGACACGCCATATCTTGTCACGGTTGCCACCTACCTCAAAAAGAATCCGATTCCGGCAGATAGTTTTTTGATTCAATCAGAAAAACACAAAGGATACTTAAACACAATCGGATTCCATGAGGCTTTATGGGGTATCCCCTGTACCAATCAGCGCCCTAATGTAGGAAATACCTACTATGTCTTAACATTGCTTGATAATGAAGAGGCAACTGATACAGCCAATACTCAAATTATTGACTGTATTGCCGAATTTACAAATCATCATCAAAGTGGGGGAATTGAGTTCATTAAAAGAAGTAAGGAGAAGTGAATGATAATGTTTGGTCCCATAGCAAATCTACGGGCTTTTCAATGGCACAATGTTATGAGAATGGCAAAATTTAATCTACATTAGCAGATTTAGGCGGCGGATTTTTAAAAGAACTGACGCATATGAAATTACCCATTTCAATCCATCAAGAAGCCATCCAATGGTATATTAAAAAAGGACATTCTTCTAAAAGATTGAGACCGAAAATCACAATGATTGGACACAACAATTCCCTGAGAGGCCGTTCAAAATCCTGTGTCAGCTTGAATTCTACAACCGGATAATGCCGTCCGGCCGTCAAAACAAACCGCCAACTGCGGGAGCGTCTGCCCTCGGTTTGCAATCGGCATCGTCCATTTTTCCCCGAAGCCTTACCGATACCGCCATATAAAAGCTTCAGCAGGCCGGTTTCATTGGGGAATGCGCCTTGGGTTTTGGCCAGCTTCCGAAACTGGCGGTGTACCGCCTCTGCCGCATTGGTCGTATAAATCGGTTTGCGTACGGCTCCGGGGCAGCGGAAACAGGCAGAC
>NZ_PXYY01000073.1 GCF_003013245.1 Neisseria iguanae | reverse complement strand
ACCACCCCCGGATACAATACATCAAACCGCTGTTTTACAAACTAATTTTAATAACAGCAAATTCGCAGAAAATTTCCAAAACCGGTCACAACAGCCCCTCCCCCCCAATACAAAAAACCTTCTGAAAAATTTTCGACGTGCCTCCGTCTTATCTTTTACGACGGCTTCTAATTTTAAGAAAGCTTGGGTTTCAGACAGCCTTGATACTGCTTAAGGTGATTTTTTGGTATGATTTAGGCTGCTTTTTTATTTTTTATCTTTCAGGCTTTTGATTATGTCGGTTTATACGAGTGTTTCAGATGATGAGATGTATGCGTTTCTCACCCAATATGATTTAGGTGGCTTTGTTTCCTTACAGGGTATTGCCCAAGGGATTACCAACAGTAATTACTTTTTGACAACCACGACCGGACGATATGTATTGACGGTATTTGAAGTACTTAAACAAGAAGAATTGCCTTTTTTCTTACAATTGAGCTTACATTTGAGCAATAACGGAGTGGCCTGCCCTGCACCGGTCATCCGTAAAGATGGAAAATTAGATTCCATTCTAGCCGGCAAGCCGGCTTGCTTAGTCACCTGTCTGAAGGGTTCAGACACCAGCTGGCCAACAGAAGCGCAATGCTTCAACACTGGTGCGATGTTGGCCAAGATGCATTTGGTCGGCCAAGATTTTCCATTAAAAATGGAAAATCCACGTTATGATCACTGGTGGCATGAAGCCTGCATTCAACTTTTACCGGTTTTAAGTGACGAAGATGCGCAATTGTTGCGGAAGGAAATTTCATTTTTAGATGAAAATCTGAACCATTGTCTACCTTCCGGTATTATTCATGCGGATTTATTTAAAGACAATGTTTTATTGGATGGTAAAGATGTTGCCGGTTTTATTGATTTTTATTATGCCTGCAATGGTAATTTTATGTACGACTTGGCTATTGCTGTGAACGATTGGGCACGAACGGCAGATAATCATTTGGACATGCCCTTGCGTGACGCACTTATTCAAGGTTATGAAAGCATCCGACCTTTATCTGATGAAGAGCACGCTTACTTCCCGATTGCACAGCGTGCAGGCTGTATCCGCTTTTGGGTGTCCCGATTACTGGATTTTTATTTTCCACAGTCCGGCGAAATGACATTTATTAAGGATCCGAACGCTTTCCGTGATTTACTGTTGAATTTAAATTAACAGGTAAAAGGCCGTCTGAACATTCAGACGGCCTTTTACCTTGAATAGCTTTAATAAAATGATTCAAAAAAGCAGATACCCATTATCATATCCAAATATTACTTTTTGATGGCCTCTACATGAAAAGGCCGTCTGAAACATTACTTCGCGTATTTTTCAAAAATCTGTTCGATCAAAGCGTCCGCAGCAGCCCAATCTACACTGTCTGCTTCTGGCAATACAGTATTCTTCTCAACAGTAGCCGCCATATTCTTTCCTTTGCCTGCTGAAGAAATATCAACCGTCACCGTCATCGACAAGCCTACGCGCAGCGGATTTGCTGCCAATTCTTTTTCATCCAAACTGATTCGGACCGGCACACGTTGTGCCACTCTCGTCCAACTGTCTGCCGTATTTGGTGTCGACGGCACAGCAAAAGCGTTACCTGTACCTGCAGACAAGCCTATGACTTTACCGTGATAGATGACTTTATCGCCATATAAATCCGTCACCATTTGCACCGGCTGGCCGATTTTCATTTTACGCAATTGTGTTTCTTTAAAATTGGCATCGACCCACAAATTATGCAAAGGCACCACAGCCATCAATGCCGTTCCCTGCTGAATACGCTGCCCTACCTGAATATTTCGTTTGGCAACCTGTCCGGTCATAGGCGAACGGATTTGCGTGCGTTGCAGGTTCAACCATGCGTCTTTAATGTGGCTCACTGCTGTCTGAACGGCAGGCTGCTGGCGCAAAGGAATATTGTTGCCCAATGCTGCCTGCCCCGCTGCTTCCTGCGCCTCGACCGCTTTCAATGCCGCTTGCGCCTGAACCACTGCCGCACGCGCATGACTCAATTCTTCGCCGGAGATCGCATCCGTTCCGGCCAATGCTTCACGTCGCACCAAATCCGACTGCACTTTGGCTAATTCTGCTTTACGCAATAAAACTTCTGCCCGTAATTGCGAATTACTTGCCGTTTGCTGTTTGTTTTGACGAATCGCCTGAATCAATTCATTCTGGGCCCGGTCATACGCTAATTGGAAATCAGTGTCGTCCAAAGAAACCAGAACGTCACCTTTTTTCACCACATCGGTATCGTCAACCATCACTTTACGCACCGTGCCATTCACTTGCGGCGTAATCTGCACCAAATGACCGGCAACATAGGCATCATCTGTTGCTTCTTCATTTTGCAACATCAAGAAATAAACCAACGCCGCACCGAGCGCAAGCACAATAAAAAGCAACGTAAAAATCGTCAGGTTGTGTGTACGATGGCCGCGTGACCCCGAAACCGTTTCCACGGCAAGTGGTTTTTGCGCTTGATTGCTGTCTTGCTTATTAGACATGAGTGTACTTGATCCCGATTTAAAAATAGAACGATTTTTCTTTATTTATTTTTAAATAACAATTATTTATTACTTTTCTAATTCGTCATTCAAATGATACCGAATGGGAAAAACAGATTTGGCATTCTATAATCTGCCACTATACTCAATCAAGTTACTTTCCATATCGGTTATCGTTAAATACTCCGTCTACACCTGCATAACGACTTTTTTAATTTTATTATTTTGAAAGGATAAAAACTCAGACGGTTCTTAGGCCGTCTGAATTTTTTGCTTGCTCTTGAATTTATTTACCAATTTTAAACCCACCGCCCAATTGCATATGCACATTACTCCATGCCGTAAGTAATTGTGCCTGCTGCTGCACCTGATTCATTTTTAATTGAACAGCTTCATCTTGCTGTTTTAATACCGACAAGCCGTTCTCCAAGCCTGCTTTAACACGGCCTTGAGCGGCGCGTACAGATTTGTCGGAAGTTTTCAGCATTTTCTCCCACACTGGCTTTTGTTTTTGCAGACTTTCGTAATCGGCAATAGCATCAGCCGCTGCACGCATGGCATTTAAAACCGCCCGATCATACACAGCCACTTGCTCGTTATATGCCGCACGTTTACCGGCCAAACGGGATTGCAACGCACCGGAAGTAAAAATCGGCAGATTCAGCGCAGGCACCACACCCAACATCCCCGAAGCCTTGCCCCGTATAACATTAAACGCATCGATATGCCCCAAACCGGCCAATACTTTCAGCTCGATATTAGGATAAAATTCAGCCTCAGTTGATTTTACTTTATGCAACCGCGCGCTTAACAATGCTTTTTGAGCCGCCACATCCGGACGCGCTGCCAATAAATCAGCATGTAATTTACCCACCGGCAAGACCGGCGCATTCGCCAGTTTTTCCGGCATTGAAACGGTCAGCTCCATCGGGGTTGTGCCTGTCAATGCAGCCAAGCTGTGGCGCACTTTAAGCTGCTTTTGCGCTAACGCCAGCTTTTCCAATTCCAATTTTTGCTGCGCCAATTCAATTGGATAAACCGATTCAGACGGCATCAGTTTGGCACCAATCCGACGCTTGGCCAATTGCAGCATTTTGTCGGCCAATGCCATCCTCTGCTCGGCCAAAGCCTGTTGTTCAACCAATGACTGCCACGCAAAATATTGCGCCGCTACCGCATGTGCCAAGGCAATGCGCGATTGGTGCGCTTCATACAATACGGCCTGACGCTGACCTAAAATTGAGGCCAACTGCTCGCGGTTTTTACCCCAAAAATCAAATGTCCAACTGCCTTGCACCGCAACATTAGCAAATAACAAATGCCTGTCTGTCTTGCCGTGTGTCGAAACCGGCTTAGGCGCGGCGTACATGGCGATACCTTTGCCAATCAGGCCTAATTGCATCTTGTCGACAGCCTCGGTTATGCCCAACTGCGATTGGGCCTGTTCGAAACGAGCTTTTGCCATACGCAAATCGGGCGACGTTCGAATGGCACGGGCAATCAGAGTATTGAGTTTTTTATCCTGTAATTGTAGCCACCAAGAATCCTGCCCGAGTACAGAGTTGTCTTGCGATAAAGAATGCACCGTTGGTTTCTCCAACGGTGCTTGTTTGCCAAATTGGGCACATGCCGCCAGCATTGCCGCTGCGATGATGTACATACCCGTTTTGACGATTCGAAATTTCATGAACGACTCCATCGTAATCTTTTGCAGCCGCCAGCGTCGCACTCAGCCATCCAAATGGTTTAACAGTTTGGTCAGAAGATATTGAAGCTGCACATAATCATCATTGGTGTAATCCTGCCAAGCCTCGCTACTTTTACTTGAAATCTGCGGCCAAACTTTTTGGATAAATGCCTCACCTTCAGCGGTTAATTTTAACACAATCTGACGGCGGTCTTGCTGATTGATATGACGCTCTACCCAACCGCGTCCAACCATTTCATCCGATAGACGGGTTGCGCTGGTGCGGGTTAAATCCATCAAATCGCTCAAACGCGATGGCAGAATCTCGCTATTGGGGCTGACATAAATGGCCATCATTGCAAACCATAAATTTTCGTTGATGCCGAAAACTTTCAAACTCTCGTTCAAATGGCCACTCAACCGCTCGGTCACTACGCGCAGCAATCTTCCGGCTTGTGTTTGATTCTCGGAAAATTCAGGTAGTCTGCCTGACAACAAACGCAATGCATTAACTAATTCGACTTGTGAAAAACTCATTGTGTGTTCTCTTAAATTTATTCAAATGGCTGATTTGTTTCAAATAATATAAATAAGGCATCATAAAATAAATAATGACGTATTCATTTACCTTAAAATACCAGATACTTACTTTCTAGCGCTATATTAATTCAGCTGATTATTTTTCTAATGAAAATCTGATAATCGGTTTACGCAAATTACAAACGGGTTTCATTATGCATATAATATTTAATTAATCCCAAATAATAACCGATAATCCTATTTAAAATGCACGACTATTTAGATAAATACACTATCTCTTAAGAAGGAGATCTTAAGAAACATAATTGTCATAATAAATACTCTGGTTTATTGAAGTACAATGTCCGCATCAGCTCAGTCAACTTGAAATTAAATCTCCACACAGACATAAATTTTATATTAGAATAAATAGTTACGTAGTTCGAAAATCTCCCACATTAAAAACTAAGGAAATCAAAAATGTCTCGCAACACCGAAGAATTAAACGGTATCTCCCTATTGGGCAACCGACACACCCAATACCCGACCGAATATACCCCCAATATCTTGGAAGCATTCGACAACAAACACCCTGACAACGATTATTTTGTCAAATTCATCTGCCCCGAATTCACCAGTCTTTGCCCGATGACCGGCCAGCCGGATTTCGCCACCATCTATATCCGCTATATTCCGCACATCAAAATGGTAGAAAGCAAATCACTGAAACTCTATTTATTCAGCTTCCGCAACTACGGCGATTTTCATGAAGACTGCGTCAACACCATCATGAAAGATCTCATTTCATTGATGGATCCGAAATACATCGAAGTCTATGGCGACTTCACACCACGTGGCGGCATTGCCATCCACCCTTTTGCCAACTACGGCAAAACCCACACCGAGTTTGAAAGCTTGGCACGCAAACGCCTGTTTGAACACGACGCACACTAAATCCATTACCGAAAAATCAAGCACCATTTTTCAGACAGCTTCATTTATCGAAAACTCCGTCGTTGTTTACACTTTTTGTTTTTTTGCCTGAAGCTCCGTTTGGAGATTTTTGCGTGTTATCAAAAATACCGAAAGATGCGGCAACGCCACACAGCTCTTGAGAAGAGTCAGAAATTCTAAAACAATGATTTCGGCAAAAACAAAAGCTGTTCCGTATAAAAAATGTCAACAACCCGGCCTTTTCCAACCCTTCATTCTGTTAACCAGGCCGGCTGAAAGTCGTTTCCGAAAGACACACCATGTATCAGTTTACCCAAGACCAACAGAAAAAAGCCCTATTTTGGCTTGTTTTATTCCATATTCTCATTATTGTCTCCAGCAATTATCTGGTGCAATTCCCTTTTGAAATCTTCGGCGTACACTCCACTTGGGGCGCACTCAGCTTCCCATTCGTTTTCCTGGCCACCGATTTGACCGTCCGCATTTTCGGTTCACACTTGGCGCGTCGCATTATTTTTTGGGTGATGTTCCCTGCCCTGCTGCTATCTTACGTATTTTCCGTATTATTCAGTGAAAGTAATTGGACAGGCTGGGCATCATTGGCCACATTCAACACTTTTGTCAGCCGCATCGCCCTTGCCAGCTTTGCCGCCTACGCCCTTGGCCAAATCATGGATATCTTCGTTTTCAACCGCTTACGCCGTCTCAAATCATGGTGGGCCGCACCTACCGCATCAACCGTATTCGGCAACGCCTTAGATACATTAGTTTTCTTCAGCGTCGCATTCTATGCCAGCAGCGATGCCTTTATGGCACAACATTGGCCGGGCATTGCCTTTGTCGATTATTTATTCAAACTCACCATCTGTACGCTGTTTTTCCTGCCTGCTTACGGAGTCATTCTGAATTTCCTGACCAAGAAACTGACTACCTTGCAACAAAACGATTCAAACAACCTGGCGAAACTGGCTGCACAAGAATAAATCAGACATTAAGGTGTATCTTCATTTTGTCTGCGTCACAGGTTTCCAAGCAAAAAACGCTTACGCAAAGCAATACTCAAAGAGGGTGGTTTGACACGCCGCACCGGTAAACCCGGCCGGCACGGCAAGGAGGACACCTGCACGCATATTTTCAACGCAGCAAACGGTTTTTTATGCCGGAAAGATGCCACATGATGAGATGAAGACACTCCCTAAGCCGTCTGAACGTTTCAGACAGCCCAAGATAATCCACAGCATTCTGCTTTCATCACACAACCACTTTCTTGTAGCGGCCGCTTTGCACCAAGCCGACAAAATCATCGTCCATCTGGGCAAAATCGGCAGACAATACGCCACCGTCGGCTTGCAGACCGCCCACCCAGCCATAAGCCGGAGCATCGGTTTTCGGATGACCGATAACCAGCGGCGCTTCGTGCAACTTCGGATCATAACCGCAGCCGCCTGCGCCACGTCCGCATTGGTAATCATTATCGTGCGGTCGTTGTTGTCGGTGCACGTGCCGGATTTAAAAATTTCAAATAACTTGGCCATAAAAAAGCCCCATCGGATTGATGAGGCTATTTTGGCAAAGGCCGTCTGAAACGGCTTTTAATGCAGATTAATAATTGGGATACATGAAATAACCGCCCCTTAAGGGCGGTTAGATTTACGAAACGAATAAAAATATAAATTTTCCTATGCAGAGATAAGGCAATATCCATAACCACGCCTGTTTCCTACAACACCACCACATCCAAAATAATGCAGCAATGGTTACTCCCCACATAAATGTATTTTCACCAAAAAAAGATACGATGGTTTCTACATCTGTGAAAAACAACCAATATATAGAGAGAGGAAAACATACTATCCCAAGCGTACCACTTATCATTTATCGATAAAATGTTTGCCGACGTATGAATGACTTCGTAAACCTTATCCAGCATAAAAAAGTTTCCTGATTAAATATCCATGAGAGCCATTTGTAATGGCGAGCGCCAATTCAAAGCAACGCCAGAGATGCAGCTTTTATAACGCCGGTCACTTGATACGGTTTTAATCCATGACTTCAGTGTATTGGCTCCGGCTTTACCTAATTGTTTCAATACCGACGGAATCGTAGTAGGCCCTTTACCATAAAAAACAGAGTAAACCGCATGGGTTACCGCCATACCTTTAGAACATTGTGTAATCTTAGAAGCACTTACAGGAAGAAGAGCGCCCTGATAAACACTTTCAATGAATGCCACATACAACAATGCCGTCTGAAACGTTTCAGACGGCATTTATATTGGCCTCGCCAACAGGAATCGAACCTGTATTTTACGCTTAGGAGGCATACGTTCTATCCGTTGAACTATGGCGAGGAGCGCATTAAACTTTTCCGGCAATAAACGACAATATTCCTGCGGCAATCAACGGCCCTACCGGAATGCCGCCGAAAAAAGCCACGCCGACGATGGTACCGACTAATAATCCGGTCACCAAAATCGGCTGGCTGCTCATCAAAGGTACGCCGTGTCCGGCAATCCACGCCACAAAAATCCCGACAGCAACAGCGGCCGACATTTTGAGATTTACAAATGCTGCAAGACCGGGCAGTTGGATTTTTCCTGAAGCCAATGGACTTAACACACCAATGGTCAGAAAAATAATACCAATGCCCAAACCGTATTTTTCCGCTAAAGGAATGTATTTTGCCAAGGCCGTTTGCTGCATCAGCAATAATACGGTTGCGGAAATCGTAATCGAATTATTATTGCTCAGAACACCGAGCAAAATCAGCATCACCAAAAAAAGCGGAATGAAACTAAAATTCATGTCACACTCTTTTAAGACACGCGCGCCAAAGATTCTTCGGCAAGTTGCCGCATAGCTTCAGTAATCTCGCTTTGCGGCAATATGCTCAAACACGCAATTGCTTTTTCTACCGCTTTGCGCGCCTCGCCCACCGAATAAGGTAAGGCATCAGAATTCACCACATGATGATGGATTTTCTCAAAATAGCTGCGGTCGGCATTTTCCAAAGCATGACGCACATCATTGGCCGCCTGCTCCGAACCATGGCGCATCAAATAAATCAGCGGCAATGTCGGCTTGCCTTCGGCCAAATCATCGCCGACATTTTTACCGATTTCTTCGGTTTCACCCGAATAATCCAACACATCGTCAATAATTTGAAATGCCGTGCCGACATACATGCCATAATCTTTCAGTGCCTGCTCTTGATCCGGCGCTGCCTTACCCAAAATCGCACCGACTTGCGCCGCCGCTTCAAACAATTTGGCGGTTTTATATTGAATCACCTGCACATATTCGGCTTCCGTAATATCAATATTGCCGATATTCATCAGCTGCATCACCTCACCTTCGGCAATGATGTTAGTTGCATCTGCCATCACTTCTAAAATCTTCATACTGCCCGAGCCGACCATCAATTGAAACGCACGGGTATATAAGAAGTCGCCGACCAAAACAGCCGCCGCATTGCCGAACAAATTATTCGCTGTTTCACGGCCGCGGCGCAAATCACTCTCGTCGACCACATCATCATGCAACAGCGTGGACGTATGGATAAATTCCACCATCGCCGCCAGCGAGTACAGTTTTTCATCATCATAGCCCACGGCCTTTCCCGATAAAATCGTGATAATCGGGCGCAAACGCTTACCACCGGCACTGATGATGTAGGTACCGATTTGAGCAATCAGCGCCACATCCGACTGAACGGCTTGACTAATCACAACATTGACTTTGGCTAAATCATCGGACAGATGATATTGGAAATAAGACAGATTTTCGAGCATGACCGGAATTTCTAGAAAATTAAAAGAGAGTGTCGCATAAAATATCATATCCAGCGCGCGATTATAGCAGCAAAGACTGTTTTACACACCTTCCCAAACGGCATTTTCATTACAGGAGAAATAAGCTTTGACAAAACAGCAGAATATGCATAAAATCCAACGTTTCGCACATGGGGTGCGAATGATTTAACCACAATTCTCATGGAGTTGAGTATGTACGCGGTCGTAAAAACCGGCGGTAAGCAATACAAAGTTGCCGTTGGCGAAAAATTGAAAGTAGAACAGATACCAGCCGAACTCGACAGCCAAATCGAACTGAACGAAGTTTTGATGATTGCTGACGGCGAGTCTGTAAAAGTAGGCGCACCTTTTATCGAAGGCGCAAAAGTAACAGCGAAAGTCGTGGCTCACGGCCGTGGCGAAAAAGTACGCATTTTCAAAATGCGCCGCCGCAAACACTACCAAAAACGCCAAGGCCACCGCCAAAATTTCACCCAAATCGAAATCGTGGCAATCGCCTAATTTAACACAAGCTTAGGAGTATTAATATGGCAAGTAAAAAAGCAGGCGGCAGCACCCGCAACGGCCGCGATTCAGAAGCCAAACGCTTAGGCGTAAAAGCCTTCGGCAGCGAACTGATTCCGGCAGGCTCCATCATCGTCCGCCAACGCGGCACCAAATTCCACGCCGGTGACAATGTCGGCATGGGCAAAGACCACACTTTGTTCGCCAAAGTTGACGGTTACGTCGAATTTAAAACCAAAGGCGCGTTAAACCGCAAAACCGTAAGCGTCCGCCCTTACACCGGTTCTGAAGAACAATAGCCCAATTGAAACCGCTTCTCCTTTAAGAAGCGGTTTTTTTATTTCCCCTTTTCCCTTCCCGCCACCGTTAATTTTCATTAACCGCTTCCCTCCGCCCAACCCCCTACTCACGCACCCGTTACACTTCATCATCCCAACACTTGACATACATTAAAGCCCAAGTAAAAACTTGCATACCGAATGAATCTTCGCTTTATTCTATGGATGATTTTGCTATAATTCACCAATTGTCCCGGATGCCTCCTCACCGGCCAAAACACCGTACACTAGGGAGTGTCCTCATTTCATCATGCGGCACTTTCCGGCATAAAAACCCGTCTGCCGCGTTGGAAATGCGCGCAAAGTATCCGACCTTGCTGCCGCGCCGGCCGGTTTTACCGACACAGCGTGCCAAACCGGTCTCTTTGAGTATCGCCCTGCATACACGCTTTCCTGTTCGAAAATGGGCGACGCAGACGAAATGAAGACACACCCTAAAGGCCGTCTGAAAATCATCCACCGCCATTTAAAATAAAGGATACCCCCATGAGCTTACACAGCGATATTCTCGTCGTCGGCGCAGGTCCTGCCGGCCTCAGCTTTGCCGCAGAACTGGCAGGCAGCGGTTTAAAAGTAACCCTGATCGAACGCAGCCCGTTGGAAGTGTTGCAAAATCCGCCATACGACGGCCGGGAAATCGCGCTCACCCATCTTTCCCGCGAAATCATGCAGCGCTTGGGCATGTGGGACCGTATTCCGACCGACGAAATTTATCCTTTACGCGATGCCAAGGTATTAAACGGCCAATCCGATTATCAACTCCACTTCCCGCAACCCACCCAAGCACGCGGCGGACCAGCCGACTGCTTAGGCTATCTGGTTTCCAACCACAACATCCGCAAAGCCGCCTATGAAGTGGTTGCCACACTCGGCAACGTGGTCATTCTGACCGATACCAACGTCAAAGAAGTCAGCGTTTCCGATCAAGAAGCCCAAGTCATTCTCGACAATGGCGACATCCTGACCGCACGCCTGCTCTTGGCCGCCGACAGCCGCTTCTCACAAACCCGCCGGCAATTGGGTATTTCATCCGATATGCACGATTACAGCCGCACCATGTTTGTCGGCCGCATGAAACACACCCTGTCAAACGGCCATACCGCCTACGAATGCTTCCACTACGGCCGCACCATCGCCCTCTTGCCGCTGGAAGAACACATCACCAACACCGTCATCACCGTTGATGCCGACAAAACCGATTCCATCAAAACCTTGGGCAACGAAGAATTGGCCGCCATGGTGAAAGCCCAATTAAAAGGCCGCTTGGGCGATATGGAAGTTGTCAGCACCTTCCACAACTATCCCTTGGTCGGCATGATTGCCCAACGTTTTTACGGCAAGCGCAGCGCCCTAATCGGCGATGCCGCCGTCGGCATGCACCCCGTCACCGCCCACGGTTTCAACTTAGGCCTGTCCGGCGCAGACATTTTAGCCAAACTGATTTCAGAAGCCGCACAACGCGGCCAAGACATCGGCTCAAGCACCCTACTGGAAAAATACCACAACAAACACATACTGCATGCCCACCCGATGTATCACGGCACCAATATGCTGCTGAAACTCTTCACCAACGAAACCGGCCCCGCCAAAATCCTGCGCGGCTTGGTATTGCGTGCCAGCAATAATTTCCCGCCGATTAAGAAACTGATTACCAAGCAATTGACCGGTTAGAAAATTATTTTGTTTCAGTTTGATTAAAATAGAGGCTGACGTAGATTATCCCCAAACACCACACCATTTCCGCAGCATTTCAAGCTGCCCGGACGGTACGCCAAAGTCAAAAAAGATTTCCAGTCAATTCCGTCCTATTTCCGTAGAATGCGCTTTACCTGATTCCGGAAATTTTCAATACCATCAATGTGGTTTTGACAGCCTGCAAAAAGCCCTGAACGATTGATTCGGTGATAAGTAAACCCACTGACAGCCAACACATCACAGCTTTTATAACCGTCCGTACAAACAATGCCGTCAGGCATGGTTTTCCGTTTAATAACAGGCAGTGACGTACCTTTCCCGGTGTTTTCTGCAACAACGGTAATAAACCTTACCCTGCCGTTTCAAAATACCGGATACGGAGCGGCTTTACCCGCTGCTTTCGCGATCCCGTTTGCCTTTACACTGAACGCCGGAATACCACCCATCCGGTCCGACGGAACCATCAAAAACTTTATCTGCTTGAAGCGTTAAATGGCAGGCAACAACCTGACGGGTTTTACGGTAAACAACGCTGCTGCATTGGGGTGGATATCCAATAAACCGGCAGCCGGACGGGCAGTAACTCCGGGTACAAAAACCCAAGTTGTTGTTTTTTTGTACTTTTTCAGATAATTTACAGTATGTTATCTTCATTTTCGAAAGGTAACATAACTACTAATCTAATACAGTCTCTTTATTTTTTTAAAACCATTAAAAAAGCCCGCCATTATGAAGCGGGCTTTTTAAGCTTGAGTATTTAAGTTGTTTTAGTAGTGTTACGACATGCGGCAGGGGCGATGTTATCGTCCAAGTTGGTAGTACACGCCCATGCACCAGTGGCAGGGGTCAAGGTCATGGTAATGGTTTTACCAGCAACTTTATCATTGACACCTTGAGCTGAGGCTTTGAAGGTAGCTATCAACGCACAAGTACTCCCTCCTGTACCAGCCGCACCGGTAGAAGGCTCAATTTTTTCTACATACTTACCTGTCTGTACCGCACTTTTATACCAAGCAGCATCATTTTTACAGGCAACTGCGTTACTGCTAGAAGCTACGGCTTCCACCAGGGGGG
>NZ_PXYY01000072.1 GCF_003013245.1 Neisseria iguanae | reverse complement strand
TCAAGCACTTGCTTGAGTTTGATAAAAGGAAATCTGCCGGTGTGCTTGCCGTCATGATTTGGACTTGTTGGTGGAAGAAGCTGCCCATGGAAAATTCCGCTAAATTCTTTTTAGGTGGATTTAGAGGTTTGTAAAGGTCTCAGGCTGAGAAATTGGTAAACATATGCTGAACCGGCAAAATAGGGAATGTCATTATTGGGAGCCGAGCCGATAATCCAGCGATTGAGATTCAGAATATTATGTCGGATTTCGAACCGATATTTATATTTAATTCATATTCCAAAATTCAATGACATATCATTGATAAACGAGCAAAATTGAACAACCGGATTATCGGGCCGGCTCCAAGTAATGACGTACTAAATTTGGTTGGGTGGTACAAGGTCTTGGTTTGATAATAAGATTTTTTGAAGATAGCGGACTCACTTAAAATTTAAATGGTTAAGCTTGAAACTTAGCCCATGAAAAACGCGAACCTGAAAAGGTTCGCGTTTGGTTATTACCAGTTCGGTTTCAGACGGCCTTATTTCTTGTCATCTTTCACTTCTTCAAAATCGGCGTCAACGACATCATCGTCTTTCTTAGCCGCGCTGTCTTGTGCCGCACCTTCACCTGCTTGGGCTTCGGCTTGCGCTTGGGCGTAAACCATCTCCCCCAGTTTTTGGCTGGCGGCACCCAATGCTTCGGTTTTGGTGTCGATGTCGGCTTTATCGTCGCCTTTTACGGCTTCTTCGGCGGCTTTCAGCGCATCTTCGATTTTGGCTTTTTCATCAACATCCAGTTTGTCGCCGTAGTCGGCCAAAGATTTTTTCACTGAGTGAATCAAGGCTTCGGTTTGGTTGCGTGAGGCTACCAATTCGGTCAGTTTTTTGTCTTCCTCAGCGTTGGCTTCCGCATCTTTCACCATGCGTTCGATTTCTTCTTCGCTCAAACCTGAAGAACCTTGGATGGTGATGTTGGCTGCTTTACCGGTACCTTTGTCTTTGGCAGAAACGTGCAAGATACCGTTGGCGTCAATGTCAAAAGTCACTTCGATTTGAGGCATGCCTCGTGGTGCCGGTGCGATGTCACCTAAATTGAACTGACCCAGTGATTTGTTGGCAGACGCACGCTCGCGTTCGCCTTGCAACACATGAATTGTTACGGCCGATTGGTTGTCTTCGGCGGTAGAGAAGGTTTGTGATGCTTTGGTCGGAATGGTAGTGTTTTTCTGAATCAGTTTGGTCATCACGCCGCCCATGGTTTCGATACCCAAAGACAACGGGGTGACGTCCAGCAGCAACACGTCGCTGCGGCCGCCGCCCAATACTTCGCCTTGAATCGCGGCACCAACAGCCACGGCTTCGTCAGGGTTTACGTCTTTACGCGGGGCTTTGCCGAAGAATTTCTCCACTTCTTCCTGCACTTTAGGCATACGGGTTTGACCACCCACCAAGATTACGTCGTTGATTTCGCTTGCGCTCAAGCCTGCATCTTTCAGGGCGATGCGGCAAGGTTCGATAGAGCGTTTAATCAAATCTTCTACCAATGACTCGAATTTGGCACGGCTCAGTTTCAATACCAAGTGTTTCGGACCGCTGGCGTCCATGGTGATGTAAGGCAGGTTAATTTCGGTTTGCTGACCGCTTGACAATTCGATTTTAGCTTTTTCGGCAGCTTCTTTTACACGCTGCATAGCCATCGGGTCGCCTTTCAAATCAATGCCTTGTTCTTTTTTGAACTCATCAATGATAAAGTCGATGATGCGTTGGTCGAAGTCTTCACCACCCAAGAAGGTGTCGCCGTTGGTAGCCAACACTTCAAACTGTTTGTCGCCGTCAACATCGGCAATTTCAATGATGGAAATATCGAACGTACCGCCACCCAAGTCGTAAACTGCTACTTTGCGGTCGCCGCCAGATACCTTGTCCATGCCGAAAGCCAATGCGGCTGCGGTCGGTTCGTTGATGATGCGTTTGACATCCAAACCGGCGATGCGGCCGGCATCTTTAGTGGCTTGACGTTGGCTGTCGTTGAAATAGGCCGGAACCGTAATCACCGCTTCAGTTACTTTTTCGCCCAAGTAGGCTTCGGCAGCTTCTTTCATTTTGCGCAATACTTCGGCCGAAACTTGTGGTGGCGACAATTCTTTGCCTTGTGCTTTCACCCATGCATCGCCGTTAGATGCTTTGATGATTTCAAACGGCATGGTTTCGATGTCGCGCTGGACTTCTTTATCTTCAAATTTGTGACCGATCAGGCGTTTGGCCGCATAGATGGTGTTTTTCGCATTGGTAACGGCTTGGCGTTTGGCTGGGGCTCCGACCAATACTTCGTTGCCGTCGAGGTAGGCGACAACTGAAGGGGTAGTACGTGCGCCTTCGGCGTTTTCAATAACTTTGGTTTGACCGTTTTCAGAGATAGATACACATGAGTTGGTTGTACCCAAGTCGATACCGATTACTTTTGCCATAGTGTGATAGCTCCTAGTAAAAATTTAAATGACTGAATTAATGAGTTTTTTTGAATTTAGCGTTCGGTTGGCTTGTAGATAAGGGTGTTCGATATTTTTTCAAGGTTTAGAATGAATTTTTTTTATGATTTAATTCAAATAATTAATTTGTTTATCCACAAGCATGTTTGGAATATGCGATTTCATTTTCAGACGGCCTTGTCGTCCGAATCACGTTCTGATGGTTCGGAGTGATTTTCCAGCAGCAGGGTCTCTTTTGTAGGTTGCGGATAGGGTCGTTTGAAGATTTTATGCTTGATAAACATCATCAAGCGGTGCTTTCAATCTTCGTTTTTTGCTACCACTACCATGGCCGGACGCAACACGCGGTCAGATAAGGCATAGCCTTTTTTCATCACATTGACGATGGTGTTCGGCTCCTGCCCGTTCCCTACGGTTTGCACGGCTTGGTGTTGGTGCGGGTCGAGTTTGTCGCCCACGGCCGGATTGATTTCTTTGATTTGGGTGGTATCGAATGCTTTTTGCAGTTCGTTCAAGGTCATTTGCACACCCATTTTCAAGGCTTCGAAATTACCGCTTTGATCCAGTAGTGCCATTTCCAGATAATCTTTTACCGGCAGCATTTCGGCGGCAAATTTTTGCCCGGCAAACTTATGGGTGGCAGCGATTTCTTCCTGATGACGGCGGCGCAGGTTTTGCTCATTGGCCAAACCACGCAGCTGTTCGTCTTTGAGCCGGCCTTCCAATTCTTCAATGCGCGCCTGCAATTCTTCCAACGTCGGCTCAGGTGTGGCTTCGGTTTCAACGGCTTCGGCTTCGGTTTCTGTTGCCGCGTCAGTAATTTGCGTTTCTTGAGTTTCTATTTTTTCTTCTTCAATGTTTTGGTTTTGTCCAGTCATTTCCGACATCCTTAATTCAACAGGGAGATTTGATAAACCGCATATAAGGCCGTCTGAAAAAATTTCAAGGCGAATAACCTTGAAATAAGTAAGGGAACTTTGACGACAAACTTACCTTCCGACCTGCCTTGATCAGCTTTCAGACGGCATTTTGTTATCCTTCAAACCTCAATTTTGCTCAACCTATTGGCAATATGCTGATTTAAAATCATTTTGCCGACTTCGATTTTTTCGTCCGCACGGCAAACAGTATTTGTAATTGGCGGTATAGCTTAAATTTTCCATTCCGCAGCAGGCAATCCATCTGGTATGTAGTGTTAAAAAATCTTGAAGCGTATGACTGTTTTCGCTTTCGCAGGTGTAGCTGTCGGCACCGCTGCCGACGGGGAACGGCAATTAAGATTTTTTGTCATTTACGTTGTCGCCGGTATTCTTGCTGCAAATCTCCCTTCCTGTTTGAGGCAATGCGGTTTGTCAACCGTCTGAAAATATAGCGGTTGGCAACGGATTCATTTTAATCAGGGTACCCGTTGGCAATTGAAATATTGCCTATGGTTCCGCCTTGCTTATTGGGACCGCACGCCGTGATCGGTTGCAGATGGCGTTCTTTGTGTCTTTTGCTATCAACGCAGTCAATATCTGAGGGATGGTATGGTCAGATTAAATCCAAAATGATACTCGGTTGGCCGGGGTTGTCTTGTTTCGAATTTAACCTGCTATAAAAAAGACGGCAGTCATTTTGCAATTTTCAGCGAAAATGCAGCTGCTTGCACGGTTGTTGAAAACAACAATGCCGTCTGAAGAGATTTACATCTACTTTCAGACGGCATTGTTTTATCCGATATCCTATAGATTGTTAACTTAAAATGAACATATAGGCAGGGCGGAACTTCCCTATCCGATCTGCCCCGTAGGGGCAAACTTTACCCTGAATTGAAACGGTTTCTGGCTTTTTAAGCCAGTGTCGAATTCAAGAATCAGGTCTACCTCAGTCATCATGATTCATTTAATCAGCTCTACTGTTATGGCTCGGGTGGTATGCTTATATTGCGTTGAACAAGATTATGCTGAAAAACTATAAATACCTAAAACGCAAACTATAGATTAAGTTTAGTTAGAGGCAGTTAAA
The DNA here is from genome assembly GCF_003013245.1 of Neisseria iguanae. Classification (GTDB taxonomy): domain Bacteria; phylum Pseudomonadota; class Gammaproteobacteria; order Burkholderiales; family Neisseriaceae; genus Neisseria; species Neisseria iguanae. Next base: position 8,751 of record NZ_PXYY01000072.1, on the reverse strand, counting down.
TAAAAAATCTATTGTTTATACAGAAAGGATTGGTGATGATTGCCTCTCTCGAACTTGGCTAAACACCGACAAATCTGCAGACCGTCCGAGCCAAATACGGCTTCACCACCGCTAAAATTGGCGAGATATGCGATACCAACCCAAAGCAGGCGCAACGATGGCTGGCGGCGGAAACAGTCGCAATCATGCCGATATATCTTATATAAAAATGGTTCGCCTTATTGGGATGTTTACAAAATCTTAACATTTAAATTATTATCATTTATTTTATCTGCCTGTGCCGTATTGTTTTCAAGTTTCTATTAACCGCTTCCCGATGTATAGAGGTTATTGGAAATTACATAGGGGGCCTAGGAAGCAAATTTAATCCAACGGCATATTCCGTGACATTTCCAACAAAATTACATACAGGTTATCATGTCTGTGATTAAAGCGGAATCCCGTTTCTTCCAGGTGCCAATAAAATGTCCGTCCGGATACGCCGTTAAATTCAACCGTCCTGTTTTTTGCATAAGCCCAAAATGACCCCATTCCGCTGATATGCCGAACCCCTCCGGCAAACTCGTTACCTGCGTGACGGACACGGAAGTGTTTTTCACAACCTATATCAACCAGAACCATGCCGGCCACCAGTAAAGCTTTTGATAGGGAGATGGCCCCGGATAACCTTTTGCAGCATGGCTTTTGAAGCACCGGGTACGGTTCCGGTACGGACCTTGTCATCACGCTTCAATATGCCCAATACGGTGGTTTTTCCACCGGCTCCCCGAGCCCGTTTGCCACGGATGCGTCTGGCACCGGAATAAGGCCCATCCGGTTCGGTGATATCTGAAAACGGGGTTTGCTTCCCACATTCGTCAGCAATACGGTGCCGCAGTTTGGGGAACGGGTTGTTGGCACTTCGGACACTGGCTGCCGTTAATCCGGCTGTGTCGGAAGCAGTCAAACCTGAGGCAGAAAGGCGTAATATTTGCCGGAATTTCTGCTCAGAAAGTTTACCGGGCTTTGGGTACTTGTTTTTAATATAAATATCAGAAGCTTACCATAAAGTTTTATGATTTTGCTTACTAAGCCCATTACATAAATGGGCTGATGATTTACCTGAAGAAGGAAAACCTATTATGCAAGCTATACAATATCTTGATAAACAGGATAATTATTTTCGTCAATATGGATTAGATCCTGTTGGAGGTTACGATTTAAGTAAGCATAGAAAAGTAAACAATTATGCTGAGAGTGCAATTTGTTTGGAAGAAAAAAGTTGGTATCGCGAAACAGAACCCGTTTGTACCACAATGCAACTGCAATTTGATGGGCTGGTTTTTGTACAATGGCGTGAAAAAAAGGATACAAAATGTTCCGTGTCACCAAACGCCATTCAACAAATAGACCTTGGAATTTTCATGAAAGGGATAGTATTTAGAAGACAAACAGACAAGCACTTTATTTGTCAGACCCACTGCAATCTTTAATGATAAACAGGCTGCCGCCAAATATGCCGTGCAAAACTATGTTGCTAATAATGGAACTGACCGTATCTATAAAAATATCTGTTTCCTGTATAACCCGCTCGCAGAATCTTCAACATTTCCCTTATCGTTTTCTCCAAATCGTCTATGACAAGTCCGATGAAAACAGTAAGATAACGGTTTCATCAGTTTCAAAAGGCCTTTTTCATCATGAAAAAAATCATGTCGGGACACACGAAAAAAGACTATCCCAATATTCCTGATTTCGATTTGTGGAATACGATTCTTGAAGAAACCACTGTCGCGGCCAATGCCGAACCTATGCTGGCCAGCTTCCTGCATCAAACCGTGTTGCGTCACGATTCGCTGGATGCCGTGTTGGCATTTCATTTATCGAGCAAACTCGGCAGCCTGATTATGGACGTGTGTGCGTTGAACGAAATCTGTCTGCAGGCTCTTGCTGACGATAGCCGCATTATCGAAAGCGTGAAAGAAGATTTGCAGGCCATCTATGAACGCGACCCGGCGTGTGACGAATATTCGCTGCCACTGCTTTATTTTAAAGGTTTCCACGCCATTCAGGCGCACCGCATCAACCATTGGCTGTATAACAACGGCCGCAAAACCTTGTCTTATTTCCTGCAAAACCGCATGTCGGAAGTGTTCGGCGTGGACATTCACCCCGCTGCACGATTCGGCCACGGCCTGATGCTTGACCACGCCACCGGTTTCGTGGCCGGAGAAACAGCTGTGTTGGCCAACAATATTTCCATCCTGCACGGCGTGACTTTGGGCGGCTCGGGCAAAGAATGCGGCGACCGCCACCCGAAAGTTTCAGACGGCGTGATGATTGGCGCCAACGCTTCGATTTTGGGCAACATCCGCATCGGTGAGAACGCCAAAATCGGCGCCGGCAGCGTGGTGGTGGCCGATGTGCCGTCATCGATTACCGTGGTCGGCGTGCCGGCTAAACCGATTGGCCGCTCGTCTAAAATACCATCGCAAGACATGAATCAGTATATTGAATTATCGGGAGCGGATTTTGTGATTTGATGGATAAAACCGTAAAAGGCCGTCTGAAATATAATATTTCAGACGGCCTTTTACGGTTTTATCCATCTCCGGCGGCTCAATTATTGCGCCAACCATTCGCCTATGCGTTTTTGCATCGCGGCAGCACTCAAACCCAAATCATCGAGCAGCTTGGCCGAATCACCGTGTTCGGTCACCATATCGGCCACGCCCAACACCAGCACGGGCCTGCAGATTTTGTGCTTCGCCAACACTTCCAGCACCAAGCTGCCGGCACCACCCTGTTCGGCGTTCTCTTCGACAGTCACCAGATAATCATGCGATTGCGCCAATTGGATAATCAAGGCTTCATCAATCGGCTTCACAAAACGCATATCAGCCACGCTGGCATCGAATGCTCCGGCGGCCCGTAAGGCCGGTTGTACCATGCTGCCGAAAGCGATAATCCCGATTTGTTTGCCTTCGCGGCGCAACACGCCTTTGCCTGCAGGTACGGTTTCAAAGCCCTCCGAAACAGGCGCACCGCAACCGCTGCCGCGCGGATAGCGCACGGCAGCCGGCGCATCCAGCGCATAACAGGTTGAGAGCAGCAAGCGGCATTCGTTTTCGTCGCTCGGTGCGGCAATCACCATGTTCGGAATACAGCGTAAAAAGCTCAAATCATACAAACCGGCATGGGTAGGCCCATCGGCACCCACCACCCCGGCGCGGTCGACGGCAAACATCACCGGCAAATTTTGCAGCGCGACATCGTGCACCAATTGGTCGTAGGCGCGTTGCAGGAAGGTGGAATAAATCGCCACCACCGGCTTCATGCCTTCACAGGCCAAACCACCGGCAAACGTGACGGCGTGCTGCTCGGCAATGCCGACATCAAAATAACGCTCCGGGAAATGCTGCTCGAATTCCACCAGGCCGCTGCCTTCGCGCATGGCCGGTGTAATCGCCACCAAGCGTTTGTCCGCAGCCGCTTGGTCGCATATCCATTTGCCGAAAATCTCGGTATAACTCGGCTTGGCGGCAACAGGCTTGGTTTCGGCTACCTGCATTTGCGGTTTGGCCGATACGGCGTGGTATTTCACCGGATCGTTTTCCGCCAGCTTGTAGCCGTTGCCTTTTTTGGTAATCACGTGCAGCAATTGCGGCCCTTTTTTGCCGCGCAAATCTTTCAGCACGTCTACCAGCTTTTCCACATCGTGACCGTCGACCGGCCCCGTGTACTCAAAACCGAAGTTTTCAAACAAGGAAAGCGACTGTTTCACATGATCGGCTTCGCTGGCCATGCTTTTGATTTTGTGTTCGACTTTTTGCGCAATTTCCATCGCACCGGGCAATTTGTCCAATACTTTGCTCGATTGCGCCTTGATGGTCGAAAGCAAGCCGTGCATATCGCGCACCACATTGCTGGCCAGATATTTCGGCAACGCACCGACATTAGGCGAAATCGACATTTCATTGTCGTTCAGAACCACCAGTAAGTCGACATCCATGTCGCCGGCACAGTTTAAGGCTTCAAACGCCTGTCCTGCGGTCATCGCGCCATCGCCGATAACCGCTACGCTGCGGTTGGACAAACCTTGCAGCTTGTCCGCAATCGCCATACCGAGCGCGGCGCCGATGGACGTCGACGAATGTCCTACCCCGAAGGTGTCGTATTCGGATTCGCTGCGTTTGGGGAAACCGGCCAAGCCGCCGTATTGACGGATGGTGTGCATGCGGTTGCGGCGGCCGGTCAGGATTTTGTGCGGATAACTCTGATGGCCGACATCCCACACCAACTTGTCATCAGGCGTGTGGTACACATAATGTAGCGCAACCGTCAATTCGACTGCCCCTAGGTTGCTGGCAAAATGACCGCCGGTCCGGACAACCGATTCCAGCAAAAAAGTACGCAATTCGCCGGCCACTTGCGGCAACTGGTGTTTATCCAGTGCACGCAATTGTTGCGGCTGTTCGATAAGGTCTAATAATGGGGTTTGACTCATGGTGTGTTCGGGTTGGCTTAATTGGCGTAATGAAGAATTATAGCAAGACTTTCGCCGATTTATCAGCCTAATTTTACAGGCTGTCTGAAAAAGGGAAAACGGCCGCTTTTCCCCCAAGCCGTGAAAGTTTCGCCACTTCATGCTAGACTGTCGGCGTGTTGTTTACTGAATAAATGTTTGATATGCCGGCAATGAAATCTTTCTTATCGCTGTTCCTGCTGCTGGCTTTGGCAGCCTGTTCGCCATCCGGGCCGACCAATACGTCGCCAGCCGCGTCCGCACCGAAAGCCGCGTCAACGGCGGAACACACTGAAACCACTGCTGCTTCAATGCCTGCCGCTGCCGCCGCTTCAAATACGGCCGCTTCCACACCGATGCTACATTTAGGCAGGGATTTGACCGCGCAAAACCAAGCCAAATGGCAGAGTTATTCTTGCGGAGAGGATCAAAAAATCGATGTACGCTATTACAAAAGCGATGCCGGTCCTACCGCACAAATCCGATACCAAGGCTTAAACATCAGCGCACCCTACAGTCCCGAATTGAGCGATGAAGATGTGAGCGCATTCAGTAACGGCGAATTAACTTGGACCGTCAGCAACTTTGTGCAGACCGATTTTTATCAGGAAAGCGACGGTTTTCTCGCTCGCCATGAAAAGGTTGAAGGGGCCGGTGAAGAAGGTATAGTCGATCATTTGTTGGTACAGGATTGCATGCCTACCAAATAAGCAACTCGTCATCGGGGCGTGTCCGTATTTCATCATGCGGCATTTTCCCGGCATAAAAACCCGTCTGCCGTGTTGAACATGCGCGCAAAATGTCCGGCACGGCGTGTAAAACCGTCCTCTTGGAATATTGCCTTGCATACGCGCTGTTCTGCCCGAAAATCTGCTACCAGAAAAATGAGGATACCCTTAAAAAGGCCGTCTGAAATATTTTCAGACGGCCTTTGATACTATTTTTCCTTTTTGCGTTTGGCACGCGGATGCGCTTCATCATACACCTGCGCCAAATGGTCAAAATCAAGCTTGGTATAAATCTGCGTGGTAGAAAGATTACTGTGTCCCAACAATTCCTGCACCGCCCGAATATCACGCGAAGATTGTAACAAATGGCTGGCGTAACTGTGGCGCATCATGTGTGGCGACAAATGCTGTCCGCTGCCTTGCTTGGCCGACCATTGAGCCAAACGCTTTTGAATCTGCCGCTGCCCCAAGCGTTTGCCGTTTTTGCCGGTGAACAAAGCTGTCTCGCCAGCTACCGCAATGCGCAGCGGCAGATAAGCAGCAATGGCTTCCCTGCTTTTCTGCACCAGCGGTACTTGGCGCTGCTTATTACCTTTACCGGTCACGCTCACCCAACCTTCGTCCAACAACACATCGGCCAGATTCAAATTATGCACTTCGCTCAAGCGCAAGCCGCTACCATAGAGCAATTCAAACACCGCATGATCGCGCACGGCCAAGTCGGAATCGTCGTCATCGGTATCCAGCCAATGATTCAGCGGCTCCTGCTGTAAAGCTTTAGGCAGCCGTTGCAGCGGCTTGGGAGCTTTGATGTTGCGCGTCGGATCCTTATCAATGGCACCTTTTTTCATCAGCCACGCACAATATTGCCGCCACACTGATAATTTCCGCGCCAAACTGCGTTCGCCTAAATTTTGTTGCGACAGCTTTTTTAAAGCCGCCACCATATCTGCACGCACCACATCTTCGTTTTCAGACGGCCTTGCCGAGAGCAAACCGTTCAATTGTGCCAAATCGCGCCGATACGCAGCCAACGTGTGTGCTGACTTGCCTTGCTGCTGCAAATCAGCAAAATATGCATCTTGGCACGCTAAAAATTCCGCCTGCTTCATGTTCAGACGGCCTCCAATGCCGCATCCAAGGCTTCAGGCATACGGCACACACGCTGCGCCGTATAATCGAAACACACCATACCGGTATACACGCGCGCAATCGATTGCCTGTCATGCGCCCGAACCAAGTGATAAAGCAGCCCAAAACCGCTTTTGCCCACATCGGCCGTGCCCATTTCAATCCGCAAATCATCACCGTGATATCCCTGCGCCACATACTGCACTGCCGCATCCGCCATAATCAACCCAACACCACCGGCATTCAATTCACTCCAGCCCTGCTGATACAGCCAGCGCATTCGCGTTTCATGACAAAGGCGCAACACAGCATCATTGGCCAAATGCTGCCCGTAATTGATATCGCCGATTTGTACCGTCATCTGCGTGGCAAACAAAATATCATCAGGAGCGGGTACCATAATTCGCGACATTAAAGTTCCTCTATTTTTTCAGACGGCCTGAGACCATTTTATCGAATGGAGAATTGGGTAAAATTCGGAAATATCCCAAAATCGATAATTTGTCACGGGCTGTGCAGATTTGCTGTCATGATGCCCCGCGCAGCGGACTTGCGCACCCTGTGACGGATTTAGAAATCAGGTACAGATGAATTTTACCCAAAGCCTTGAACTGTTATTATCTACCATCTCGCGCTAATCGCAAACATTTACCGATGGTTTTCATTCGGCTACATTCATTTCAAACGAATGTTATTAACATATGAAATCGATGTAGCCTTATGTAGTCTTTTAGGTCAAAAGCGATTATAATTTGCTATCGTTTATTCCCACACTATCTTTAGGAGATTTTTATGGCTCTTGTATCCATGCGCCAATTGCTTGATCACGCGGCAGAAAACAGCTACGGGCTCCCCGCATTCAACGTCAACAACCTCGAACAAATGCGCGCCATCATGGAAGCCGCCGACCAAGCCAACGCGCCGGTGATCGTTCAAGCCAGCGCAGGCGCACGCAAATACGCCGGCGCGCCTTTCCTGCGCCATCTAATTTTAGCCGCCATTGAAGAATTTCCGCATATCCCTGTCGTGATGCACCAAGACCACGGCGCATCGCCCGACGTTTGCCAACGCTCTATCCAATTGGGCTTCTCATCTGTGATGATGGACGGCTCATTAATGGAAGACGGCAAAACCCCATCGACTTATGAATACAACGTTGACGTGACCCGAACCGTGGTCAACTTCGCCCATGCCTGCGGCGTATCGGTAGAAGGCGAAATCGGCGTATTGGGCAACTTGGAAACCGGTGAAGCTGGCGAAGAAGACGGTGTGGGCGCAGTCGGCAAATTGACCCACGACCAAATGCTCACCAGCGTGGAAGATGCCGTCAGCTTCGTACGCGATACCGGTGTAGACGCCTTGGCCATTGCCGTCGGCACCAGCCACGGCGCATACAAATTCACCCGTCCGCCAACCGGAGACGTATTGCGCATTGACCGCATCAAAGAAATCCATGAAGCCCTGCCGAATACCCACATCGTGATGCACGGCTCCAGTTCAGTGCCGCAGGAATGGTTAAAAATCATCAACGAACACGGCGGCAGCATCGGAGAAACCTACGGCGTGCCGGTTGAAGAAATCGTACAAGGCATCAAATACGGCGTACGCAAAGTCAACATCGACACCGACTTACGCCTGGCCTCTACCGGTGCCATCCGCCGCTTTATGGCCCAAAACCCATCCGAATTCGACCCTCGCAAATACTTGGCCAAAACCGTCGAAGCCATGAAACAAGTCTGCGTTGACCGCTATCTGGCCTTCGGTTGCGAAGGCCAAGCTGATAAAATCAAACCGATTTCATTGGAGAAAATGGCGGGAAAATACGCCAAAGGCGAATTGAACCAAATCATTAAATAATGCATTAAAAAACCAGCAGGCCGTCTGAAAATACTTTCAGACGGCCTGCTTTCGGTAAAGTTCAACCAAGCTCAGACCCTCATTATCGGATACCGACCCGATAATTCAGCCATTGCGATTCAGAATATGATATCGAAATTTGAAACGACTATCTTCCATCAATATCTTAAAAGTCAATGACATATTATGGATAAAACTATCCAAGCCGAATGACTGGATTATCGGGTTGTCACCCGATAATGACGGACTCTATTTTATTAGCTTAACCTAAATTCTGCAAAGGTCTCAATCTGCACTATATGAATAATTTTATTTATAGTAAAAGAAATTAAAAAATAGTACAAATCCGCATAGAAGCATAACGAATCAATACAATCCAACCGCCAATCCTTCCGTTTTTTCTTAATTGCTATGGCGGGCGACCTCAAATACGGCCGCACCGTGCATTCGCTGACACAAGCCTTAAAACGCTGGGGCTGCGAATTTGCCTTCGTGTCGCCGCCCAGCCTTGCCATGCCCGACTACATCACT
>NZ_PXYY01000071.1 GCF_003013245.1 Neisseria iguanae | reverse complement strand
TGGTCGTTATTGTCGCTTTGATGCGTAAACTCGCAAAAATTGCTTTTTATATCCATAAGGCAAAAACACCGTTTAACAAAGCGCGTCATCAGACGGTTTAACATAAACATACAAAACAAAACGGCTGTAAAAAGCAGCCGTGCATAGTTGTATCTGATATAAATGCAATAACTAAATAATCAATAAAAACAGCAATATACAATAATATCCTAATTTAATATTTGACATTGCAATATATCATCTTTTGTAAAGACAAAAAGCCGTCTCTACAAAAGCTTACGAAGCTTCCCCTTGCATGGGTGCTTTGTCTGTTATCTGTCAATCGCAACCCCCGACCGACAGCGACGCAAGACCGATAAAAAAAACAGCGCCACTAACCAAACCCCCTCCCTTCGAGCTCAACAATCCCGATGCGGGCGGGGCAGAGCAGGGGAGTAAACATTAATGAGATTTTCGTCGATGATGAATTAAGTTATTGACTAGAGAAAGGAAACATATGATTTAATTTTGAACAATTTGAAACCCAAACAAGCACAGGCAGAAATGCAAAAATCCCTGAACTGGCATTCAGGGATTTTTGCATTCCTGCCTAAATTTGAACCTAGACAGGAAAATCAAAATGCAGATTACCTTGAAGATTGGGAAATTGCTTTTGACAGTCAGAATCGACGTGAGAATTATTTTAGCGTTGATTATGGCATTAGGTCAATAACCCGCCATAAAGGCCGTCTGAAACGTTTCAGACGGCCTTTTCTTACCTGAATTGCTCACCCGCTTCAACATAACCGTCATACATTAGGTTTTGCGGGCTCTTGCCGCCCATTACCAGTACTTCAGGAGCGGGGGAAGGGGTACCCCCTGCCGCCGTATCAATCGGCATATTTTGCGCGTTTTGACGTTCATCTCGATATGGGTTGAACGGCAGACCGTCTTTGACATAGGTATTACAGGTTTTTTTGCCTATCTCTTTAATAGCCGTGCCCTGATGGGTATAGCAAGTGCAACCGCTATTGCCGCCACTGATGCAGGCGACAGGATATTCAAACGTACGCACCTGCCGCACACGGTCATAAAGCGGCTTGGATTCGACTTTTTCGGCTATTGTGGGTTCAAACATTTCTTTGGTCAACGACACCGGCCCATCTCCCAGCGATTCGGCCATATTTCGGCCAGCAGAAACCGCCGAATCAGCAGAAACCTGCTCAATCTGCTCTTTCGAAACTTTTTCAGCTCCAAAACCGCCAATCTGGCCGAACAGTGAATAAAAAGAGAAAGCAGCACCCGCAACAGCAAGGGGAATCAACCACCGAACACGACTTTTGGGCGTAGCAACCTTTGTATGGATTTGCGCCGATTTGTAAAGCCCGAACGCCTTTTTATCCAGCTTATACACCGACGGTCGGGCGTTCTTCATTTCGCTTTTGGGATTATTGGCGCAATAATCCCAGAAATAAATCATGCGCACGCCGATAGGCGTCTTGTGGATATGGTAATGGGCACCGACCAAGTCGCGAACCTGTTTATCTATGCGCATGGGCATTTGTGTTATCAGCACAATATCAACGCCCGCGTGCCTGTGCACATGCAGCCATTCAACCAACGCGGGCGGGGCAGATGATGCGGAGCGAGGCGGGAAGACGCGCTGGGCTTCGTCTATCACCACCAATGCGCCTTCTTCGCCCTGATTTTCGGGCAGCGGGGCCCACTCGTTAAAGTTTTTGATGGTTTGGCCGTCAGGGATAGAGCAGATCTCTATTTTGAGCTCAGGTATCCCGTCTATATAGATTTTTTTGCCCTTGTATTCGTTTTTGACTTTTTTAGACAGTTCAGAAACAAAATACAATGTTTTGCCCGAACCGGGTACTCCCGTAATCAGCGTAATCATTTACCACCCCCAGCGAAAAATTTAAGCGCCTTGCCTGTTGTAAAAAGGCCGATACAGAAATTGAAGGCACCGAAAATAATGTTAAATGCTTCCGGCACACCCGCCAGCCCCAACAGCCCCAGCAAATCGCCATCAAGCGCAAAATAATTGGCGCTCACGTGGTCAAGCAACCTTTGCAGCGCTTCACCGGAAACTTTGTACGAAACAAAAGAAACCCCGAGCGCGACGAACATTTTAAAAGCCCATTCTTTGAGCAACGGAACCAAAGCGGACGCCGCCAAAGCACCTAATGCAGGAATTGCCATTTTTTTACCCCCCCTTAAGAAGTAACTGAATTTAGCGTGCGGTAAACCATCATCGACGCCATCAACCATGCGAACATCACAATCACAGGCCTAAGCCTTGACGCGGCATCACACAAAAACCTCATCTGAAAACTGACCGTACCAAACTGACCCAAATCAATCGGAATATCGGCAGGACAATGACCACCTTCAGAAAACGCACCCGCCTTTTTGAATCCGCCGCCACTGCCGCTGCCATCGCCTTTCTCCAATGTTCCCCAATCAGGTTCGGCAACATCGTAATCAGCGCCTTCGCCGTCTTTTTTATCGTTTTCGCCCTTACCGTCTCCATCGCCTTTATCGCTACCACCATCCCCGCTTTGGCCGTTTCCGCCGCCCTGCTGGCCGCCGTTTTTGGCGCCATCGCCATTCACGGCGGCCAGCAGGGCGGCAAAACCGTCTTTTATCGACTTGCCAATCTGACCGAGCAGGCTGTTTGTTTCGTCTTGTTTTTTACCGTTTTCTGCCGTACTTGCCGCATTGGCATTGGCCGCACCGCGCATCTTGTCTATTGCGTCGGTCATCTTTTCTATCGAGCGGGATACATCGTTATTGCTGTTGTTACCGTCTTTGCTGCTATTGCTGTTACTGTTGCCGTTGTCTTTGTTTTCGCCCGTGCCTGTCTCAAACACTTTAGGGCCGCTGTTATCGGCAGACGTGCTACTACTATTTGATGCACTACTTCCTGCGGCACCGACACCACCGACATTAACGGACGTATCACCAGCACTTTCACCCGCACTTTTATTAATAATGGCAAGTTCTTTCGCCATACGCTGCTTAGATTCATTCAGATTCTTACGCAACCCCTCCAATTCTTTTTCATAACTTTCAACTTCCCTATCGACACAAGCCTTATAAGCTCGCGACAAAACAGAATTGTAATTTTTACAAGAGCTTATATTAGATAATAATTTTTTGTGCATTTTCTTCGGCTCTTCTTCATACCATTTAAAAATGCCAACCCATTTATTACGCCAAGATTCATACAAACTTTTTAACTCTTTATCATCTGTATTGGGCAGACCACCAGAACCGCTACCACCCGAACTGCCGCCGCCACTTGCCGAAGAGCCATTGCCGGAGCTTCCGCCACCGCTTGAAGAACCGCCAGCAGCAGCAGAACCGCCGCCACTACCACCGGAACCCGAACCACCGCCGCCGCCGATTTGAGACATACCGCCTGAACTACCACTCGAACCGCTACCACCAGAACTGCTACCAGAACTACCACCGGAACCACCACCAGAACTGCCACCGCCCGAGCTACCGCCGCTCACACTTTTGCCTCCGGTACCGCCGCTTGACATACCGCCAGAGCCACCCGAACCTGAACCGCCACTTCCCGAGCCGCTGCCCGATTTACTGCCCGAACCGCTTCCGCCACCCGCACCACCGTTACCGGAACCCATATTTGCGCCGTTGCCGCTGCCAAAATCCCTGCTATTGTCTATCGCTGTTGACGGCTCATTACGTATCAGTTTGCCGCCACCGCACTTGTAAGTCTTCCCTCCAATCTTCAAAACCGTACCATCAGGCTGCCCCGAACACGGCGTTACCAAAACTTCACCCAATTTAACGTTATTTACGTCATTCGCATATGCACCATTAAAAAATAAGGCAGCCACCGCCGCCCAAATTATTTTTTTCAACATAATCAATCCCCTACCAAAACAAATACGCAACAGACAGCACCAACGCCAAACCCAGCAAAAACGGAAAATCAATTATCATCTTTTCCCCCACCATAAAAAATCATTGTTTTCAGAGCCTTAAAACCAAACATCAGCATCCAGACCATTAAAACAGCAGCCCCTATAACCGCCCCTTCCTGAAACTGCTCTTTAAATGAGCATTGCGGGAAGCTCAACACAACCTTTTTGCCGTTTAAAAACCAGCTTTGGCCTATTTTTTCAGGCCTGATATATGTTCCATCCTGAAGAATAAGGGGCTGGGTTTGGGACAACACGTAATCATGCGCAGCTTCTGAAGAATTCACGCACTGCCATCCTATACGGTACCCCATACCTAACCCCTTATATTCAAACTAAAAAACCATTAACGGCCACGGAAGAAACCCATAACCATACGGAAACCCAAAATCAACAGATAGACCGAAAGTAAAGCCGTACCGGCCGCAGTAACAACCGGAATAATTTTGTTGATTTCGGCTGTTGCCGTCTGGGCAATATCGCCGATACCATCAGCCGAAGCAATTGCCGGAAGGGCAACCAATGCGGCAACAGCGGCTTTACTACCGTATTTTTTAACCAAATTCATGTTTTTCATGATGTTTTCCTTTAAAAGTGAATAAGATTTGCCGTTTTCAAAGGCAAACGGCCAGCCCGAAAGGTTATGCGGCAGGCTTGGAAGTCTGTTTGTCCTGACCCGCCACCCGCACATCGGTTACGACTGTCTGCATGCGGTTGCCGTTGGTTTCTACTTCGAGATTCAGCTCTGCATCAAAGGGCAGGGCGACACCCTTGAATTTTTCATAGTTGTCTGACGTGCCGTACTTCATCGGCTGCGTTGCCGAGCCGCGCATATCGTCGCTTTGACCAAACGGAAACTCGACATACAGCGTGGTACTGTCATAGGGTTTTCCATTGTCCAAAACGCCTCTGGAACGTTTGATTCCTGTAACTTTTGCGTAAGTTTTCATATTTTCTTTTCCTAAGTAAGTAAACGCCTTCACGGGCAGGCGTGTTGCCCTTTAACTGTTGATTTTTCGGTTCGAAATAAAATCGGGCGTTGCATGACGACGCCACATGTAGGCGTTGTAGGCGTCTTCGCTGTCAAATTTGGTATTGCTGACTCTAAACTGTTCGTTCAACCTGCGGTTTTCGACATCCGCCAAATATTCATCGTAAGTACGATGCTTCATTTTTGCGCCATCGACCCCGAACGTGCTTTCAAACACTGAGTACACATCACGCGGCACACGGTGGCATTCGTGTATGTAGGTCAAGCTTTCAGTCGCACAGTCAAATGCGGCGGGATTAAGCCTTTTGGGCATGTTTTTCTTGCCGTTTTTAAGCGTTTCTACAATGGCGGCATCATCAAGACCCATGCGCTTCAACAGATTGATTACGCCAGAAACCTGCATTGAGCCGTACTTAATACAGTGCTCAGCAGACACGTCTTGCTGCTTTTTTACCCGCTCAACTTTTGCCGGAGTTTCTTCGTACGAAAAGAAAAGGCTTTCAAATGCGGGGAATGCACCGGTTAGATATTGGCCTGCATCAATCAGGATTTCATGCGGTATCACAATATCGCGGCTGTGCAGTTCAAGTTCGACGCGAACCCACGGACTTTCCGAATCACCAAGCTGTTTTCCTTTTTCGTAAACGCGCACAAAGCGGCTGGCGTTTTTGCGGCTGCCGATATAAAGGGTTTTGCCTGTACCCAGGTAATGCAGCCAATCGCCACCGACACATTCGGCAATCGGCTTGGTGTGGCGGGACGTATAACCGCCGTTTTCCCAATCGCGCAAAGCCATATCGGGCGTATATTCGCCGTTTAGGAAGTCATGGGCTAAGTCGCATCGGGTGATTTTGGCGCTCGGTGCGTAAGCTTGGATGTAGTCGTATAAACGTGATTCCCAACCGTCTAAAGCAGCGGTCAAACCGACGCCAGTCATAAACAGGCACACCGTGTTGTTCTGGCGTTTACCGCCCATGGCGAAAAAGCCGTAATTTTCGGTTTCTGTACCCATGTGGTAACTGATTTTGTAGCCGTTGCGGCCACCTGTGTTCTGCTTCAAAAATCCATAGCCGAAAATCTCCGCAGCCACGGCAGAAGCATTCGCGGCAATCTCTTCATCCGTGCCGAGCTGGTCAGGGCGAACAAAAGTATCTTCGGGGAATACCACGGTCAGAGTGTCGATAAAGGCCGCAGTAGATTTACCCTTTTTAATAAGAATCTCTTTAAGCTTGCCGCCGACAATTACACAGTGCTGATAAGCTTCGCTTCGCGCCAGTCCCCCCGTGTTACTAGCGGGGGGAGCATTAAACGTTGATTTTTCTTGCATTTCCATCACTTCACATCCTCACGACTAACTACACGCAGCGGCGCGGCACAGGTTCGGCAATGCCGCTCATACTGATAAACCGCTTCTTCAAAAGATGACACTTGTCTAAGGTTCAGATATTCGGTTTTTGTCAAAATGTACCTAAGCTGAAAAGTGCCATCAGCGTCAGATACGGGCGTGATGATTTCGTAGATTTTGGTATTTCTCATTTTTGCTACACCGTAAATTAACGTGCAAACATGTTAACATGATGCAAATTATTAACGCATTATCATGTTAACTCAAGAACAAATTACTTGCATACATGCAACCTACTGTTTATATTGCTAAAAAAAATGGAGACAGTACCGAAATGAAAGCATTACGCATAAAAGACACACAGGAAGAAAGCCTTCGCAGGATTGCAATTAACGCCAACAAGAAATTAGTACAACTCGGAAAACAACCCATCCGAGATAGTGAGCTTGCACACGCACTACTTAATGAAGCAATTAAACGTGCTATGGTCGACGACGACGGCAACATAACCATTAGAAACAAATAATTAAAACGGGGAAACATCTTATGGAAACAATAATAATACTTGGCATAATCATAGTAATATTTGCCGTGATTGGCGGGGAGAAAAAAAGACAAAGAACACATCGAAACAGAGAGAACGGGGCGGGAATACCGGATAAATGGCCGTTTTACACATCCAGCCTGATGAGCGCCCCCGAACAGCAGCTTTATTGGAAGCTGAAAAAAGCCTTGCCCGACCATCTGATAGCATTTCAGGTTCAGACGAGCAGGGTACTCAAAGTAAAGAAAGGCCACAATTTCGGAACATGGCATAACCGAATAAACAGGATGAGCTATGATTTTGTTGTATGCAATAAAAACAGTTATCCCATTGCGGTTATCGAACTGGACGACAGCAGCCATGAAAGAGACGAAGCCAGAATAGAGACGGACAAAAAGAAAAACAAAGCCACCACGGACGCAGGCTTAAAAATATATCGCTGGAAAGTAAACGAGACCCCTAGCCATGAAGAAATCAAAGCCTTATTTAACGGAAAACAGTAATTAGCATCCGCGCAATATTGCCCAAAACAGGCCGCCAACATAAATAACCGCTTATCATTACGTAAGCGGTTATTTTTATTATGCAATCTCAAAGCCAGTGGTTGGACATGTACAAATCGATGCTTAGCATACGCTCCGATTACAGGCTTGCCGCCAAGTGGCAGACCAGCCCGAGCCGCATCAGCCAAATCCGGCGCGGCCGTCTGAAGCTGTCGTTTGCCGAGTGTTTGGAAATTGCGGCAGCGCTGCAAATCGAACCGCTGGAAATCCTGGCCGCGCTGGCTTATCCGGCAGCCAAGCACCACGAACAGGAAGCCGTCAAGCGTGTCTATTATGATGCGCTGGTTAAAACCATCGGTGCGAGGATGAGCATAGCGGCGACCACGGGCGGCTACCGCAACGGATGGCGGCGCAAGTAGCTTTTGCTACTTCGCATAATGTTCGATTTATGGAAAATTTAAGGCTGTTTGCCTTCGGCGACGTTCGCCACGTGGCAGGTGGGCAGGGAGATAAAACCACCCTGCCCACCATGCCGAAGCGTGTTTCTTGGTATTTTCGGTATCAAGGGGCATTCATAAAGATTTGGCAAAAAGCACGCCAAATCTTTACAAACCTTCCCCTTGACACCGAAAACACCAATTCCTAATTAACGACGGCACCAGACTGCATATTAGGGCGCGAATCTACATAACCATCATACATTAGATTTTGAGGCGATTAACCACCCATAACGAGTACCTCAGATTGAGGTAAATCATACTGAACAGGCTTAGCGACTTCACGGCTTCTTTCTTTATACGGGTTAAAAGGCAAGCCGTTTTTGACGTATTCATTACAGGTTTTTTTATCAATTTCCTTGATAGCAGTACCTTGAGACGAATAGCACGAACAGCCAGAATTACCACCAGAAATACAAGCAACAGGGTATTCAAAATCCTGAACTTTTCGAACGTTATCATAAATTGGCTTAGATTCGACTCTACCCTGAACAGTAGGCTGAAAATAAGATTCTGCTAAACTTCTTTGCTGATTAACACCGTTACCAAGTTGAGAAGCATTCTTTTTGACAAAATCATCCGAACGCTTAGAAACGGCAGAATTTATATCAGACGCCGAAATATCAACAGGAGCAGAAGCAGCAGAAACATCATCATCACTAGAAAAAGAAGAAAGTGACTTATAGCTCAAGTAGCCGAAAAGTGCGAATAAACAAATAAATAAAGGTAGAACCCAAAGAACACGAGATTTAGGCGTAGATACTTTGGTATGAATTTCAGCAGAACGATAAAGCTTAAAGGCTTTTTTATCAAACTTATAGACTTCAGGACGCGCGTTTTTCATTCCGGATTTTGGATTATTTTCGCAATAGTCCCAATAATATTTCATTCTCACACCCAATGGCGTTTTATGGATATGGTAATGCGCACCAACCAAATCACGGACATGCTTATCAATACGTGTGGGCATTTGTGTAATTAAAATTAAATCAATGCCAGAATGGCGATGAACATGAAGCCATTCCACAATATCAAGAGCTTTTGAACCAGCACTACGAGGGGGAAATAAATTTTGCGCTTCGTCAACAATGACAACAGAACCTTGGTTTTCAGGCAACTGAAGCCAAATATGCATCTGGTCAATAGTATAACCCTCAGGAATAGGCTCAGTAGGAATAACTAAATCAGGTATTCCATGAGTGAAAATTTTTCTGTTTGCCCATTCTTTATTAACCTTTTTTGCCAAATCAGAAACAGCAAATAATGTCTTTCCAGAACCGGGAACGCCAGTAATTAATGTAATCATAAAACCCCCTATTTATTAATGAATTTCAAAGAGCGGTAAGAAGCCCATATACCAAATGAGAAAGAAAAACCGCCCAGAATAATATTTAATGCTTCAGGAATACCGGCAAGACCTAAAATATCCTGAATCTCAGTAGGAATAGAAAAATAGCTATCAGCGAATCTATCCAAGACTTCTTGAACGGCAACGCCAAGCAATTTATAGGAAACAAAGGTAACACCAAGTCCCAAAGCAAGCTTGAAAAACATTGACAAAAGCCAAGGAACAAGAGCAGGGAGAAATGCCTTAAGAGCAGCAATAAAAGCCCCTGCAATAGCAGCTAAAGCAGGCATAATTAACCTCTCATAGAGTTAACAGTTTTAAAAATCATTAGCGAAGCAAAAAAATATGCCAAGGAAATAAAAACAGGTCTTAATTTGGAAGCAAAATCACATATAGGCTCATAGCTAAGCTCATGAGTACCGAATTGCGCAAAATCCAACATAACTGATTGCGGACATTGCCCACCAGTAGGAAAAACAGAAGCGGGAGAAAAAGAACCGAAATCGCCGTCAGAATTCAAAGAACCCCAATCAGGTACATCAGGTTCACCAAAACCGCCGTCACCACCGGAATCATCATTTTTATCGCCGTCACCATTACCATTACCACCGCCATTACCAGTACCACCAGTACCACCACCAGAATTACCGCCAGTACCACCGCCACCAGCATTACCACCAGTACCACCAGTAGCAGAACCAGAGCCACCACCGGCACCGGCGGAATCCGCCGAGCTATTCGCATCCGACGAATTTCCGCCGGTGCCGGAAGTGGCTTTGGAACCGCCACCAGAAGAACCGCCACCAGTTGAAAAACCAGTAGAATTTAACTTATTGCGAATGTCGTTTAGAGTATTGGCAATATTTGATAGAACGGAATTAACAAAATCGGAATTAGTAACAGAAGAAACAGACGGCAATTCAGGCTTAGGTTCAGGCTTGACAGTACAGACAACAGAAAAAGAACCGGACCCCCCATTTGCAAGAGCAGAAAAACCATGATCACAGCCCATATCATTCTTCATGCCAGAAACACGGGAAGGAGATAGAGAATCACAATAAACTGAATAAACCATGCGAGAACCTTCATGCGTATCAGGAACGGAATGGCCAGTCAAACTCATAACTCTTTCAGACGATATACCGTTATACGTTCCAGAACATTTATTATCAGTGAAACCAGTAGTACGAGGATAATTATAGGGTTTAATATTTGACTGACTACTACCATGAATAAAATAGGATGAAACACCTTTCAAATCATCTGGTAATTTACGAGAACCACCGCCAGTACCGCTACCACCGCCAGTACCAGTACCAGAGCCACCAGAACCACCAGTACCACCGCCACCGCCAGTGCCACCAGAACCACCGCCACCATTATCATTGACTTCTTGTTCACGGCGTTTGCGGGCAATATCGTCTAGAATTTTCGCAATCTGTTCTTCTTCCTTTTTAAGATTATCCAATTCTTGAGGAGATATGCCCAAATCATTAGCTTCTTCCAAATGCTCTTTGGTATATGATGACGATGGAGGCAAATCTTTAATATCTACAACAGTAGAATTTTTTGTTTTTTTAACATCTGCATAACAGGTTTTTAAAACACAAAAATATGTAGTAACTTCATATTCAGACCCATCGGAATTACTACCTTTAACAGTTTCAAAAAGGGGAGCATATTTTGCAAAAGTTTCGTTTGTAACTACCATCAATTTTGCATATGATGGTAAAGAAAAAGCGGTCAACAAAGCGACCGCCAAATATTTGATTTTTTGCATATCTACCTACCAAAAAAAAAGATAAAGAACAGATAAAACGGCAAAAAAGCCAATCAGAAAAGGAAAATCAACTACCATCTGAAATCCTTGAACCGTTAATTAATGCTGCAACTACTTTAAAAGAAAACATAATTGCAAATAACATTAAAAAGGGAGCAGCAAATAATGCGCCATCTTGAATCTGACCAACAAAAGAACATTCTGGGAGAGACAGCGCGATTTCATCACCATTCAAAAACCATGAATTACCAATTTTTTCAGGTTTTAAAATCGCGCCATCTGGGGTAATGACAGGAGATACAGAAGAAAGAACATAGTCAAATGCAATTTCTTTGCTTTCGATACATTGAGTTCCTACTCTATACCCCATGATTACACCTTAGCGACCGCGAGCAAGGAAGCCAGTTACCAAGCCGAACGCCTTAATAACAACATAAACAGACAGCAAGGCCATGCCAGTTGAGGTAATAACTGGCACGATACCATTGATGGCAGTAGTGATTGCAGACGCATCAATTTCAACAGCCATAGCAGGAGCAGAAGCACCCACAACAGCACCCAAAATAGCCACTTTTTGGCCGTGTTTGCTCAAAAACGTTTGTTTTTGCATAATTTTCACCTTTAAATTAATAAATAAAACGAAATGGATTGCCGTTTTAGTCGGACTGCATACCGATTAATCAGGCTTTGGCAGATGAAGCAGGGGACGGCTCTTTGTCCAAAACGCGCAGAGAATGCACTACCTGAATAACTTTTTTGCCTTTAATTTCGGGCACCAAATCAACTTCGACTTCAACAGGAAGACGACCGCGCAAATGCTGAATTTCCTTCACTTTTTCAGCATTGCCAAATTCACATTGAATCAAATCGTGGCCAAATTCATTTTGAGAATCGGCCGAGATTGGACGCTCGATAAAAAGACGTGTGTAGTCGTATTCGATACCGTTGTCAGTTTTACCCTTGTTAAACGCCACTTTTCGCAGAATTGCTTTCATTGCTTACCTTTCATAGGGTTTAAAATAAAGTCAGGAGTAGAATGTTTACGCCACATGTATGCCAAATAGGCATCTTCATTGTCGAAACGTTCAGGCTTGCCAAATTGTTCATTCAATTTTCTTTTCTGAACATCGGCTAAGTATTCGTCATAGCTTCTATGCTTACGAGCAGAATCTGCACCAAAGGTAGAATCAAAGACGGAATGAATATCACGAGGAACGCGATGAACTTCGTGAATGTAAGTTAGCGATTCTGTTGCGTAATCAAACGCAGCAGGATTTAATCTTTTCGGCATATCGGTTTTGCCGTTTTTCAAAGTTTCAACAATAGCAGAATCAGATAAGCCCATACGCTCAAGCAAATTCACAACGCCAGAAACTTGAATAGAGCCGTATTTAATGCAATGTTCAGCAGATACATCTTTTTGCTTTTTTACTCTTTCCGCCTTGGCAGGAGTTTCGGAGTACGAAAAAAAAAGATTTTCAAAAGCAGGGAATGCACCTGTTAGAAATTGACCAGCGTTAATCAAAACATCATGGGGAATAATAATGTCCCGATTGTGCAACTCAAGTTCAACACGAACCCAAGGGCTTTCAGAATCGCCAAGCTGTTTGCCTTTTTCATAAATACGCACGAAACGGCTTGAATTTTTGCGAGAACCTATATACAGGGTTTTGCCAGTTCCACGATATTCGAGCCAGTCGCCACCAACGCATTCGGCGATAGGTTTTGTATAACGACTTGTGTAACCACCGTTTTCCCAATCAGAGAGAGCCTGATTAGGCGTGTATTCGCCGTTTAAAAAATCATGCGCTAAATCCACGCGGGTAATCTTTGCAGTTGGAGCATAATCTTGCAGGTAGTTATATAAACGGTTTTCCCAACCTGAAAGAGCAGCAGTAAGGCCAACACCGGTGAGAAAAAGACAAACTGTTTCATTTTGCCTAGCACCGCCCATGGCGAAAAAACCATAGTTTTCAACGTCAGTACCCATGTGATAGGAAACTTTATAGCCGTTTCGACCACCTGAATTTTGCTTAAGCAGACCGAAACCGAAAATTTCAGCAATCACAGCAGAGGCGTTACCGGCAATTTCTTCATCCGTTCCCAACTGGTCAGGACGAACGAAAACACTTTCAGGAAAAACGATAGTCAGCGTGTCAATAAAAGCAGCACGAGAAGAACCGCGTTTTAAAAGAACTTCAACCAATTTACCTTTGACAACAACAAAATGCTCATAAGCTTCGCTGCAAGCATTTGCTGTTGCTGCAAGTCCCCCCGTGTTACTAGCGGGGG
>NZ_PXYY01000070.1 GCF_003013245.1 Neisseria iguanae | reverse complement strand
GAAAGGGCCTGTTTGGTTTTACGGCGGATGGTTTTCCCGTTGCGGTGGTGGCGCTGCGCCGGTTGCGGACAGGTCTGCCTGCCGTGGGTGTATCCGTATGCGGGCAGCCCGGGGGATGCGGGTTTTGGGGTGGGGAGATACGTGTTACACAGGGGACATTTATATCTTTGCCTGCCGTTTTTACGGCGGTTCTTCACCGGGCTGTTTTGATGGCAAAAAGGACGCTTTTTATAAACATTGGCAAAAAACCGCCAAAAGGCCTGTATGATAAGGTTTCCGGCGGTTTTTATCATTCCTAATGTTTAATCAGGCCAGTTTTTTGTATGTTTCTTTCTAATTTGCAATGGGTTATCTTTATTTTTATAGACTGGCATGACTGCTAATCTACGCCAGCCTCTGTCTCTAAACGGCGGTTCGAAGTGATTGCATTCGAAGACTTATGTACCGTTTTTCGTGATAGTACGCAAAGCCGTAAGCTTACACGTCATCAATCCATTTTTTATCAGTGTGGGTACGTTGTACCAAAATATTGGAAATTGAAGCACAACCATATCGGCTTTTTTTAAGCGTTCCTACTCGGCGGCGATGCCAAACTCATAATTTTGATGTGCTTTGTGCAGATAGCGAATCTCGACGAATGGTAGTTTTTCGGCGATTTTTTGTAAAATATGTTGGTTGGAAAACGATGCAGTATCTAAATCAGGATGGCCGGAAATGATGAGAATATGGTTCATGGTATGTCTTTAAACGTGAGTAAACGCTTTGCTTTGGGCTTGATGTTCGGGCTAATCAGGCAAAATGCCGTCCGAAAGATTATTTTCGGATGGTGTTCGATAATTGGTAATCAACACTTCCTGCGTTTCGCCGCTTTTATGTTTCGCCTGATAATTGGCATTTGGGTAACGGAAGTTCAAATAATTGATGTTAAACGAGTGCGCGACACTCCAATCCAATAATTGCTGATGCATTTCGCCTTTGTGCTTCATCACATTGGATAAGGCAAAGCGGATATGGTGCTCATCGCAGACTTTGAGAAAGTGCAGTAAATCCTGTTCGTCTCGCGCTGTCCAGCCGCCGTGTTCGTTATAGGCCGCCGTGCCCAGCAGATATGGCGGATCAAGATAGAGAAACGCCTGCTGCTTTTGCAAATGCTTAATATCCAAATCACGGAAATCTTGGCAGGCAAAACGGATCCGGCGTGTATGCAGCCTTTCCATAAACAAGCGCAGTTTTTTACGCAGGCTGGCATTAAAATCGCGTTTGCCTACCGGCAGATTGAATTCACCTTTTTGATTGAAACGGATTTGATTGTTGAATCCGTAAAAAATTATTATTAAAAACAATAAATTGTCTTTGTATTGGTTGTAATCCTGCCGCAAGCGTGCAAACGGTGCTTTATTAAATTCGCCCAAGCCCTTACTGCTGCTGCATTTGTAAAAATCGTAATCGTGGCGGAAGGTATCGCTTAAGCCGTAATGCGCGATTTTTTGTTCCAATGCAGCAACCAGTCCGACATAGGTTTGGCTTTGGATATAATTCAATAAATCAATCAGCGGTCTGTTTTTATCGATACAGATAACCTGTTCGGCAAGCACATTGGCGCCCGTATTCGCGCCACCTGAAAATACATCGTAAAACACGCCGAACGGTTCGGGCAACTTGGCCTTGATTTGCGGCAGCAATTTGCCTTTGCCGCCGGTGTAATTCAATGGTGATTTGACGATTCCTTCATTGCGTGCATTGTCCGGAATCCGTACAAACGTTTCATCACGAATGCCGACTTCGCACAAAAATAACCGTTCTTTATGCTTTGAAAGCTGTGTTTTTCCAGTCGTAAAGGCATGAAAATCTTGTTCAAAAACCGATACTTTCCCTTTTTTCTGCAAAATCTCCATGATTTGCACATCAGAAATTTTGGCATTGGAGCGCGAATTGATTTTCGAGCCGGTGTTGTTATACGAAACCAAGATGTATTTGGCATCGGTATCGTCAATCAATTGGCCAAACTGCGCCGCTGCTTTTTGAGTGCAATAATTGCTTTTCAGACGGCTTCTGTCCATTTTTCGTGCTACCCCATGCACTTGCGGCTTGGCATTCACGGCAACGTTTTCCAAAAAATGATAGGCATCGCCATATTGGCGCGAATTATAAGGCGGATCGATATAGACAATGTCACTCTGAATGTTTTTTACTAATTCATTGGCATCCTGCTGAAAAATTTGGTTGCCCTGATTATGGTTTTCCTGCGTTTCCGGCAATTGCAGCAGCAGCGGCTTGATCAAATCGCCATTACGGCGGAAAGCATCGTAATGACCGACAGTATTGGCAATGCGGTCAATGGCATACAATAAAGATGTAATCAACACCGCCTGTTCACGTGCATTGATTTTGCCTTGTGCGGACAATGTGTCAATATCATCACGAATCACGCCGACTTTCAACATATTGCGCCGCCCCAAAAATGTATCGGCAAAATGGCGCGAATAATAATTTTCAGACGGCATATCGTTTAATTGGTTGTAATACTCGATTAAATCCTTGAGGTACGGCCAACTCACCGCTTCATCGGAAAAAAATGTCCGATAAGCCAAAAAATTACCGAATAAAATATCATTGATTCGAATACGGAAGCGGTTGTTGAAATGATGCGCCACCACACCCGTGCCGCCGAATAAATCGGTCAAGGTCCGGCAATCGCGGCAATGCGCACGGATAACATCATCAATAAAGGCGAGCAATTTGAACTTGCTGCCTAAATAGCGGCGGTTGTGAATCTGAAACATACATTTCCAAATAAGGCATCTTCTGCGCCACATTGTAATGCAAAACCGGAAAACTCACGTCCTGTTGCAATGATTTTTTCCATAGCTCTATCTTTCTGCCGCCAACAACAGCTTGTTTCTCTGTTAAAATAAGGCTTTCTGACATTCAGGCCGTCTGAAACCTTTCAGACGGCCTCAACCTTGTTTTGTCCGCCATTATGACTTATCCGACTCCCAAACCCCAAGAGAAAAAACGTTGGCCCAATCTTTCACAAGGCTCGCTGCCGTTGGCTTTGGCACACCACTTGCCGCACAAGCAGCTCAAAGTAGTGTTGGCTCAAGATGCCGAACAAGCCTTGCGCCTTCAGACGGCATGGCAATTTTTCCGGCCGCATGATACGGCGGTTTTCCTTCCGGATTGGGAAACTTTACCCTACGAGCGTTTTTCGCCGCATCACGACTTAGTGTCGGAACGTTTGGCCGCTTTGTGGCAGGTTAAAAGCGGCATGGCAGATGTATTGTTTGTGCCGGTGGCAACAGCAATACAGAAATTGCCGCCGGTGTCATTCTTGGCCGGACGCACGTTTTGGCTGAAAACGGGTCAATCTTTGAATTTGGAAACGCTCAAAAGCAATTTGATCGAAGCCGGTTACAGTCATGTATCTAACGTCGTTGCCACGGGCGAATTTGCCGTACGCGGCGGCATTGTCGATTTATTCCCGACAGGCAGCGACATGCCCTACCGCTTGGATTTGTTTGATAACGAAATCGACAGCATCAAAAATTTCGACCCTGATACCCAGCGTACCACCGCGCCCGTGAACGAAATCCGCCTGCTGCCCGCGCATGAATTTCCGACCGACAACAATGCGCAAAAAATCTTCCGCAACCGATTCCGCGATGAAATCGAAGCCGACTATAATGCGGCGGCAGTGTACAAAGCCGTCAGTAACGGTCATTTCGGCGCAGGTGTGGAATATTACCTTCCGCTGTTTTTTGAAAATGAATTAGATACATTGTTTGATTATATCGGCAACGATGCGCTGTTTGTCTGCTTGGGCGACGTGCATGCCGAAGCCGCTCGCTTCCAACGCGATGTCAAATCACGCTATCAAATGGCACAAAGTGATGAAACATACCCGCCTTTGCTTCCACAGTATTTGTATCTCACTTCCGACCAATTCGCAGGCCGTCTGAAAACGTATGCGCAAGTGTGGCCGGAAGTGTCCGGCACCGATCAAAACCTGCCCGATGTGGCCGTCAACCGCCAAGCCGAACAGCCTTTGCAAGCCCTACTGGATTTTCAGACGGCCTTTGACGGGCGGATTTTACTGTGCGCCGAAAGCCTGGGCCGCCGCGAAACCATGACCAGCTTTATGCAGCAACACGGCATCAAAGCCAAAGCCGTGAACGATTGGCAGGGCTTTTTGTCGGCGCATGAGCCGCTGATGATTACCGTGGCTCCGCTGGCTTACGGTTTCCGACTGCCCGAGCAAAACATCGCCGTAATTACCGAATCAGATTTGTATCAATATGTTGCCAAATCACGCAAAACCAACCGCCGCAAAAAACACGCTGAAGTTTCAGACGGCCTGTTGCGCGACTTGGCTGAAATCAAACTTGGCGATCCAGTGGTGCATGAAGAACACGGCATCGGCCGCTATATGGGTTTGGTAACGATGGATTTGGGCGGAGAAACCGCCGAAATGATGCTGCTCGAATACGCCGGCGAAGCACAATTGTACGTACCGGTGTCGCAACTGCACTTAATCAGTCGTTATTCCGGCCACGCGCATGAAAACGTGCAGCTTCACAAGCTGGGCACCGCCGCTTGGAACAAAGCCAAACGCAAAGCTGCCGAAAAAGCGCGCGATACCGCCGCCGAACTCTTAAATCTCTATGCCCGACGCGCCGCGCAAGAAGGCCACAAATTCGACATCGACGAATCGGATTATCAAGCTTTTGCCGACGGTTTCGGCTATGAAGAAACCGAAGACCAAGCTGCCGCGATTGCCGCCGTGATTAAAGACCTGACCCAAGGAAAACCAATGGACAGATTGGTGTGCGGCGATGTGGGCTTCGGCAAAACAGAAGTCGCTTTGCGCGCTGCGTTTGTGGCAGTGATGGGCGGCAGACAAGTAGCCGTACTCGCCCCAACCACGCTGTTGGTTGAACAACACGCACAAAACTTTGCCGACCGCTTTGCCGATTTTCCGGTGAAAGTCGCTTCTTTATCACGTTTCAACAACAGCAAAACCACCCAAGCCGCGCTGGCAGGCATGGCCGACGGCACAGTCGATATCGTCATCGGCACACACAAACTGGTGCAAGACGATATCCGCTTTCAAAACTTGGGCTTGGTGATTATCGATGAAGAACACCGCTTCGGCGTACGCCAGAAAGAGCAGCTCAAACGCCTGCGCGCCAACGTCGACATCCTCACCATGACCGCCACGCCGATTCCTCGCACTTTAAGCATGGCGCTGGAAGGTTTGCGCGATTTTTCGCTGATTACCACCGCGCCGAGCCGCCGCCTGGCCGTGAAGACGTTTGTCAAACCGTTCAGCGAAGGCAGCGTGCGCGAAGCAGTATTGCGCGAATTAAAACGCGGTGGTCAGGTGTTTTTCCTACACAACGAAGTCGATACCATCGAAAACATGCGCGAACGCTTGGCAAACCTGCTGCCCGAAACCCGCATCGGCGTGGCACACGGCCAATTGCGCGAGCGCGAGTTGGAACAGGTCATGCGCAACTTTTTACAGCAGCGGTTTAATGTATTGCTCTGCTCAACCATCATTGAAACCGGCATCGATATTCCAAACGCCAACACCATCATCATCAACCGCGCCGACAAATTCGGTTTAGCCCAACTGCACCAACTGCGCGGACGCGTCGGCCGCAGCCACCACCAAGCCTATGCCTACCTGCTCACGCCCGAATACATCACCAAAGATACCGAAAAACGATTAGATGCTATCGCCGCCGCCGAATTGGGCGCAGGTTTCACCCTCGCTATGCAAGATTTGGAAATCCGCGGCGCGGGTGAAATTTTGGGCGAAGGCCAAAGCGGCGAGATGATGCAGGTTGGCTTCACGCTTTACACCGAAATGCTCAAGCAAGCCGTGCGCGATTTGAAAAAAGGCCATCAGCCCGATTTGGATGCACCTTTAGGGGTGACTACCGAAATCAAACTGCACAGCCCCGCCTTGCTGCCCGACGATTACTGTCCCGACATCCACGAGCGCTTAGTGCTCTACAAACGCTTGGCCACCGCCGAAACACGCAGACAAATAAACGCCATTCATGAGGAATTAATCGACCGCTTTGGCTTGACCGAACCTGCTGTGAAAACTTTGATTGAAAGCCACCATTTGCGTTTGCAAGCCAAAGAGCTGGGCATCACCACCATCGATGCCACCAACGAAGCCGTAACCATCACCTTCGGCAAAAACAACCGCATCGATCCGACAGAAATTATCATGCTGATTCAAACCAACAAAAAATACCGTTTGGCCGGCGCCGATAAGCTGCGCTACAGCGCGGAAATGGAAAATATTGATGTGCGGATTCACACGGTCAAGGAAGTGTTGAAGACTTTGAAAGAAAAAGTATGGGTGGCGGAATAAAAAGCCTTTGTAAAATTCCAAATTTCAGTGACCGCTTCAAGCAACGCGCATAAATATCGTGAAGACAAGGTCGCGTTTGAGAAATATATCAAAAAATATATTAAGATATTGATTTTATAAATATTATAGATATGTGGAAAATCAGTAAGCTTTCAAAGCCTCAAAAACGTATTGGCTTTGGGAATTATAAAAATTCATCAAAGAAGACAGATCCTTTTCCTGATGTTTTGATTTTTCAAAAGATTTCAGCCTTTGTATGATTTTTTGTATTGCATACTTAAAAACAGCCGCAGCTACCGACTCAGCCGCCTACTCAAACGTTATCTCGACGGCTTTATCAGGCTGTTTCCAGTGGCAGGTGATGTGTTCAGCTAAATGTTTAATTTGGTTTTTGTGTATATTTCGCTGTTTAAAATCCGTTCGATTCTGCTCACCCTTGTAGTGATTTTCAACAGCCTGCTGGATTTGCTCATCGGCCTGATTCCGGTTGTCGGCACTATTTTGGACTTTTTTCATCGCTCCTACAATTGCAGCTGTCGGTGCGGCTTGTGTTTGGCTGATAAAAAATCTATTTGTATTATTTGGAACAAGGCTAGTAGATGGTGTTGAATTGGATTTAACAACAGCTTTACCTTAACTTAAAAACAAACACACAGATAGGCTTGATACCACATCTCCAGACTACCCTGAAAGGGCAAATTCTACCTTGAATTTGAAGGGTTTCCTAGCTTTTTAAGCAAGTATCGGATTCAAGAATCCGACCTACCCCATGTTATCATAATTCATTAATCAGCCATAAAAAGGCTCATACCTTAACAAGCCCCTAAAATCCTCTCAATTTCTTTAAAACCGAATTTAGAGGATTTTCTCCATTAGCAGCTTCTTCAAACCGTTAAAGCCATGTTTGCCAAGCATATCGACTGCTTCCATTGCTTAAATCCACGTCATTACTGACCGGCAACCCGTTGCCCGTTATCCCGAACAACAAAAAAGCCGTTATGCCCGTCCCTCTGTTCATGACTGTCCGTTTTCAACGCCGTTTTACCTGGCCAATGGCACCACCTTTCCGATCACGATCCCGAACACAGCACCGCTACCCGTATCGGCTTTTAGCGCTGCTTCGGTTTTGCCGAATCTGACATGCCCGACCACAGCACACTCTACCGCTACCGTAACCGGTTGACACAAAAAGGTATTCTGTCTGGCTTACCAGATTTGATTAACCGCCAACTGACCGGAAAAAGCTTAAAAATCCAAAGTGCCAAAGCTGCCGCCATTATCCAAACCACCGGCGGTAGGCAGCGACAGGCGATTGAAACCGATGAAAACAGCGTGTCTTCAGAAAACATACCTAGTAAAAACAAAGATGCCCGCCGGGTAAAGAAAGACGGTAAGTTCAAACCCAGCTGCAAACAACATACCCGTACCGGCAGTGAGTACGGTTCTACCGGCACACATCTACCCAAAGTTAAGGAAGGCATACAAAAAAGCCGTCTGAAGACGTTAACCCTTCAGACGGACTGAGACCTGTGCAAAATTCCCATATTTGATACATTTCTCCGCAACACGCTTCTCAAGCACACGTTTATCTGGGTAATATGTCTGCGCGTGCTCGTTGGCTTAGCTTTGAATGTACTTGAATCTGTGGTTTTACACAGGTCTTATTTTTTATCTCAGATACATTATTTTTCGTTTTTCCGGTACCACCCGATAAACGCATCAGGCTTAACAAAGCCCAATAATGCCTCGCTGTGTGTGCCGTCGGCACGAACCACAAATACCCCCGGCGGACCGAATAAACCGTATTCTTTCAGTAAGGCTTGATGATCGGCGGTGTTGGCAGTGACATCGATTTGGAAGAAGCGTTGCATATCGACGACTGCATGCACTTGTGGTTGGTTGAGTGTGTAGGCCGCCATTTCTTTGCAGGAAACGCACCAGTCGGCATAAAAATCCAGTAAAACCGGTTTTGACGGGTCGGCTTTTAAAGCAGTGTCAATTGCGGCTTTGAGCTCGTTTACATCGGTAAACATGAGGCCGTGGCCGCTGCTTTGACCGGCTTCAGATGGAGGGGTCAATGTTAGAAAATGGTGCAGAAAGGTTGTTTGGCGTTGATAGCTTTGCCAGCCGAACCATGCGCCGCCAATCAGCAGCAAAAAGCCCAAAACCATCGCTACGCTTTTCAGACGGCCTGGTTGCGTGTTCGCACGCACCAACAGCCATATGGCCGGAACCAGCAGCAGCAAAGTATAAAGCGTCACCACCAAAGCATAAGGCAGATAAGGCGTGGCCAAATATACTGCGACCGCCAGCAGGATAAAGCCGAATGCGGATTTAATGCCGTTCATCCAATCGCCCGCACGCGGCATGATGTGGCCGCCGAAGGTGCCGATGATAATCAGCGGCACGCCCGTACCTAAAGCTAAGGCATACAAGGCCAAACCACCGAGCACTGCATCACCGGTCTGACCGATGTAGCCCAATGCAAACGCCAGCGGCGGTGCCACACAAGGGCCGACAATCAGCGCGGAAAGCATGCCCATCACAAATACCGAAGCCATACGGCCTCCGGAGAGCTTGTTGCTCTGGTTTTGGAAGTACGATTGCACCGAGCTTGGTAATTGGATGTTAAACAAGCCGAACATCGATAAAGCCAGCACCACCATCAAAGCAGCAGCGGTCAACACCACCCAAGGCTGTTGCAGCCACAGAGTCAGGAGCGAACCGGTCAGGCCGGCAAACACGCCAACTAGGGTGTAGGTGAGTGCCAAACCCTGCACATATACCATCGACAAGGCAAACGCACGGCCTTTAGTGGCATTTTTATCGCCGACCACAATGCTCGATACAATCGGCAGCAGCGGATACATGCAGGCGGTGAAACTCAAACCCAAACCGGCGAGAAAAAACGCCAACAGATTGGCGTTCAGAGAATCCCAAGATAATTTGAAACGGCTGTTGTCACTTTTATTAGCAGGTGTGGATTTCAGGCCGTCTGAAGACTTGGTATTGGGTTGGGTGAAGCGTTCTTTCGCGGATAGCGGAAAATCTTCGCCTGGCGGCTCATACAGACCGTTGCCATTGATGTCAAACGAGACATCCACCGGCGGATAACATACGCCGGCTTCGGCACAACCTTGATAGCTCAAGGTCAGTTTATATCGGCTGAAAGGCTGTTTATACGGCCAATTGATTTGCGCCGCATGGTGATACACGATTTGTTTGCCGAAAAATTCGTCTTCCTTTTCTTCCCCCGGGCTGAATTGCGGCGTGCCGGCCAACACACCGGCAGGATCGGTATCGGCAATGATTTTCGATTGATAAAGGTAATAACCTTCTGCAATTTGAAACTGAACGTTGATGCCTTGTTCGGTGACATTGATTTTCGGACGGAATGCCTGCTCGGGTGGCAGTAATTTCGATGCATCAACCGGTTCGGCAAAAACCGTGTTGGACAATGCTAGAAATACCAAGAGAAAATAAAAGATTTTTTTCATATCAACAACCTGTCGAAGTAGGTAAATTTTTGTTTGAGAGAAGAATTTAATATAAATTTTGGAGTTATACCGGATTAGCAGTAATGATACGCTGAAAAAATAAAGGCACCCCACTGTAAACTAGGTATAAAGACACAAAGAAGCTTGCTTGCTTTTTTATACTTGCTGCTTGAAGTAACGGCTCCTTCAGCAACTGATTTACTTAACATTCATCCAAACTCAGCAGCCTTATTCTATCACAAGAGACATCTGGTTATAGAATATCACTAATAGCTTTAGAAACCCATCAATTTTCTTAATTGGCGAAATCGAACTTGTATGAAAGTTATTTTCAGTGGTTCGTACCGGTAAGCGTGGTCGTGGAGCAGGTGGTGAAACTGCTGCTTTATCTTTTCTTTTAAAACGTAATGGCAGGGTGCACAGCGTAGTGGTAAAAACACCAATCAGGCACGCTCATACCCGTTATCGCCGGTAAAATCAAGCCTGTCAGCATTGTTTACACTGACAGTTATAAAGGCTACAATACCCTTGATGTGAGTAACTTTTGCCCACTCTGGAATTAATTATTCTAAAAAGCATTTCCAGAAAAGGAAATCGCATCAACGGTATTTGATAAGAAAAACTTTCATTTTTTTATCAAGTTTTATTTTTCTTAAAGGAATTAAGAGTTCAAATTTAACTATTGAAATATAAATATATAAATCTTTCGGTATTATAAATGATTTTAGTCCGTCTGAAAAACAGGAAACGGGTTTGATTGTGTTAAACAGTTTCAGGCGGCCTTTGATTGGAAACTGCACTTTTAGGGATAAGCGATAAAGGCGTAAGCCGAGTGGTTGTGAATCGATTCAAAGTTTTCGCTTTCGACTACAAAGCTTTCCACGCGGGTATCCGCAATCAGTGAAGTAGCAACATCGCGCACCATGTCTTCCACGAATTTCGGATTTTCGTAGGCATGTTCGGTAACGAATTTTTCGTCGGGGCGTTTGAGCAGGCCGTAAAGTTGGCAGCTGGCTTGAGATTCTACGTAGTCGATCACTTCTTCGATGGAAACTTCGGTATTGGCCGCCAGCGATACAGTGACATGCGAGCGTTGGTTGTGCGCGCCGTATTGTGAGATTTCTTTGGAACACGGACAAAGTGAGGTAACCGGTACCATCACTTTCAGGCTGTAGGTGTAGTTGCTGTTGTTGATTTCTCCGGTCAGAGTCACATCATAATCGAGCAAGGATTGAATACCGGATACCGGCGCGGTTTTTTTACGGAAAAAAGGAAAACTCACATTGATTTTGCCCGAATGCGAATCCAGCAATTCAACCATTTCGCGCGTCAATTGCTGTAAACGCTCGAAACTCAAGGCTTCGGTTTGTTTTTCCATCAGCGCGACAAAGCGTGACATGTGTGTGCCTTTTTGTTCGGCAGGCAGATAAACCGTCATTGCCAGGCGGGCAATAGTGGTCTGTTCGCCTTCGGCAGTACGCAGGGTAATCGGGAAACGTAAATCTTTAATGCCGACTTGGTTGATCGGCAGGTTGCGTAAATCGCGGGTTGACTGCACGTCTGCAATGGCGTTCATGCGTGTTTTTTCCTTAGAATTGAGCTTAAACCCGGTAAGTGTGGGCTTCAAAAGGTAATTCAAGGCCGCCTGTAAAGAACCGAAGAATCGGTTTGGCAGCCGATTTTATAAATGCGGGATTATATCACTTGTCGCATTGGGCGGTATTAATTGTTTCTATTTTTCAGATAGTGATAAAATAAATGTCATCCATGTTTTTTTAAACTTTTTTAAATAGGTTTGTACCATGAAATTTGCCACCAAAGCGATTCATTCCAGCTACGATTGCGACGAACACAAGCGCGCGATGATGCCGCCGATTTACCAAAACAGTATGTTTGCTACTTACGAAATCAACGAGCAAACCCCTTACCGCTATTCGCGCCTGAGCAATCCTACGCGCAAAATTTTGGAAGACACGGTGGCTGATTTGGAGCATGCGGCCGGCGGTTTTGCTTTTTCCAGCGGTATGGCGGGTATCGATACCGTGTGGCGCACTTTTTTGAAACCGGGCGACACCATTATCGCCGTGGCCGACATTTACGGGGGCGCGTATGATTTGCTCAATGACGTCTATGCACCGTGGGGGGTGAATGTTGTGTTTGCCGATTTGAGCCGGCCCGATAATCTCGACGCACTTTTAGCCGAACACGCCAACGTCAAAATGCTGTGGCTGGAAACACCGTCGAATCCTTTACTGCGGTTGGTTGATGTGCCGGCATTGGCGGCCAAAGCCAAGGCAGCCGGTGCTCTGGTCGGTATTGACAACACTTTTGCGACTCCATATCTGCAGCGTCCGCTGGATATGGGCTGCGATATCGTGTTTCATTCGGCCACCAAATATTTATGCGGCCATTCCGATGTATTGATGGGCGTGGTGGTAGTGAAAACCAAAGAATTGGCCGAACCTTTACACAACATGATGGTTAACAGTGGCGCAGTGGCCGGTCCGTTTGACTGCTGGCTGGTGCTGCGCGGCATAAAAACCTTAGCTCTGCGCATGAAAGCTCATTGCGAAAATGCCTTGGAAATTGCCAAACGTATGGAAGCCCATCCGGCGGTGGCCAAAGTGTTTTATCCGGGCTTACCGTCCCACGAGCATTACGAATTGGCCAAAACGCAAATGTCCAAAGGCATCGGCGGCGTGGTGACGGTTTATCTGAAAAACGATACCAAAGAAGCGGTCAACAGCGTGATTCAAAACATGAAATTGGTCAAAATGGCATCCAGTTTGGGTGGCGTGGAAAGCTTGGTTAACCATTGCTATTCGCAATCGCACAGCGGCGTGCCGCACGATGTGAAAATGGAAATGGGCATCAAAATCGGCTTGCTGCGCTTCTCCATCGGCATTGAAGACGTAGATGATATTTGGCAGGATATTTCCAAAGCTTTGGATACTACTTTGTAAAACATAGAAATAAACTCAGGCCGTCTGAAACGCTTTCAGACGGCCTGAGTTTGACTCCCACAAAACGTTACTGTTATTTTTCAGACGGCCCGGCGTATAATCCAGGCTGTCTGAAATATTTTTGACTAAAGGAAACCTTATGGCTGCCGTACCAGAAGCCAAATTTACCGAAGAAAAAGTTTTATGGGTGAAACACCATACGCCCAAGCTGATAACGTTTGCCATCACGCGCCCCGAAGCCTACCGTTTTTCCGCCGGCCAATTTTCGCGCTTGGGTTTCCGTGACGGGGAAGGTTTTATCTGGCGCGCCTATTCGGTGATGTCGGCTGAATATGCCGATACTTTGGAATATTTCGCCGTCTTGATTGAAGACGGCCCGATGTCGGCCAAGCTGGCAAAAATGCAGGCGGATGATGATATTCTGCTCGATAAAACCGCCACCGGCTTCCTGCTGCCCGAACGTTTCCCCGACGGCAGGGATTTGGTTATGCTGTCTACCGGTTCGGGCATTGCGCCGTTTCTTTCCATCATCGAACAACCGGAAATCTGGCAACGTTTCGAGCGCTTGGTATTGGTTCATTCCGTATCGTATGCCGACGAATTGATTTTCAACCGACGCTTGGCCGCTTTGGAAGGCCATCCGCTGATTGAAAAATATTTCCATAAATTTATTTTCGTGCCCGTGACCACACGCGAAATCACAGAAAAAGCCTTATCCAACCAACGTATTCCGGCCTTGCTGCTGGAAGGCGGCTTGGAAAAATACATCAGTTTCACGTTTAACAAAGCGGATACACGCTTTATGGTATGCGGCAATCCGGCGATGGTAAAAGACACCTTC
>NZ_PXYY01000007.1 GCF_003013245.1 Neisseria iguanae | reverse complement strand
GCTGCCAACAGGCTCCGTGTGCCTGCTGCTGTCTGAAAAAGGGGGGGGATATGTTCCAAAATAGGGAATCATAGGTAATTATGGGGCATTTAATATTGAAAAAAAGCGTACGTTAGTCACCTAAGTACGCTTTTTTTGATTATGGGTTGGGTTTTGTAAAGGTCTCGGCCTTTATTATTCGGTTTATTCGTGATTATCCAAATGATAGATTTGGGCAACGGTGTCGATGATACCGCTGTCGGACGAACCGGCTTTGTTCAAAGCGCGGGTCGGTGAGTGAAGCAGTTTATTGGTCAGCTGGATAGACAGGCGTTCCAACACTTCTTCGGCGGATGCGCCCTTGGCTAATTGCTTCATGGCATTTTCCAATACCTGACGGCGGGCGCGTTCGCCTTCATCACGCAAGGCGCGAATCAGCGGCACGCTTTGGCGGCTTTTCTGCCATTCGACAAATTCGCCGACTTTTTCTTCTACCATGGCTTCGGCGGAAGCGGCGGCTTTTTGACGCGCTTCTTTACCGCTTCGGACAATGTCATGCATATCGTCAACAGTGTAGAGATAAGCATCGTTTAATTCGCCGACTTCTTCTTCGATGTCGCGCGGCACGGCCAAGTCGAGCATGAACACGGGCATGTGGTGGCGCTTTTTTAACGCACGCTCAACCATACCTTTGCCGACAATCGGCAATGGGCTGGCGGTGGACGACACAATCACATCATATTCGTGCATGATGTCGGGCAATTGGCTCAACAGGCACGGCTCGGCATTGACGCTGAGTTTGTCACACAATTCCTGCGCACGCGGAAGGGTACGGTTGGCAACGGTAATCAGGCGCGGATTTTTAGCGGCAAAATAAGTGGCCACCAATTCAATCATTTCACCTGCGCCGATAAACAAAATATTCAAATCGGCGATGTCGGGGAAAATCTGTTCGGCCATTTTCACCGAAGCGGAAGCCATTGACACTGAATTTTCGCCCACGGCAGTATCAGTGCGCACTTCTTTGGCCACGGCAAAAGTCTTTTGGAATAAGATATTTAAGTTGCCATTGATACTCCCTTGTTCTTGAGCGATGCGAACGGCATCTTTGATTTGTCCAAGAATTTGCGGCTCGCCCAAAACCATGGAATCCAAACCGCAGGCGACGCGGAAGGCATGGCGCACGGTTTCGTGGCTGTCGAAAGTGTAAAGATAGGGCCGGATTTCATCGGTGGGCAAATCATGATATTTCGCCAGCCATTCAATGATTTCTTCGGTGTAGCCGATGCAATAAAGCTCGGTGCGGTTGCAGGTGGATAAAATTACCGCTTCTTTGGCTGCATCGCTGCTGGACAGACTGTGCACTGCTTCAGGCAGGCTCGCCGCAGCAAAAGCCAGCTTTTCGCGTATGCTCAAAGGCGCAGTTTGATGGTTGAGTCCGACGGCGGTAAGTTGCATGGGAATATTTAAGAATAGGGTAGTCTGCGTGAAGGCGTAATTATAGCGTAAATTGGCTTTGAAAAGAATGTTTTGCGGCTTATGCAATGTGTCTGATTGTCAAAATTTAACGGAAAATAATTTACCTAACTGATTAAAAAAAAAAGAAAAAAGGCCGTCTGAAATTTCAGACGGCCGCAGATTCGCATAGCAAGTACAACTTTTGACAACAGAAAAAGGTCAGTATGCGGCAGCATACTGCCTTTCCCGACAAGAAAGATTGCATATCAGCCACACACAACCGACCTTAGAGCAAAGATACTGCACCGCAACCAAACCTTCGGCCAAACCGCACAAACCATAGGCTGCCACAAATCCACCCTCAGCCGCGGGCCACAGCGCCAACGGAACATACTGCTGCCGGCAGGTGCAGAAACATAGCGAAGCGGAGAAGGCAAAAGCGACCGCCGTCGGAAAAAAATGCCGGATTATGACTCTCCGGTTAATTTGTTTCTGAAAGCGGTACAATCGGGAACAACTAAGTGTTGCATTTGAAATGCGGACTCACGGGATTTTGGGTTTGGAGATTAAACTGCTTCGGCTTCTTCGGCCAAAAAGCTGCGTAATTTCTGCATGGCTTTGGTTTCGATTTGACGGATGCGTTCGGCTGATACGCCGTATTCGGCGGACAGCTCATGCAAGGTCAGTCCGCCGTCGTCTTGCAACCAGCGGCTTTCGACAATGTGTCGGCTGCGGTCGTCGAGTTGCGCTAAGGCGTTTTGCAGGCCGTCGGTTTGCAGCGTGTAACGGGCTTGTTTGGCGATTTGCTGGGTCGGCTCGGTTTCATTGTCGGCCAGCCAGTCAATCGGGGCGAAATTGTCTTCATCGTCGTTGCTATCGGCCAAGATACCGATGTCGTGGCCGGTCATGCGCTGTTCCATTTCCAATACTTCGGAAAGTTTTACGCCCAAATCATCGGCGATGTCTTGCGCTTCTTTAGGCGACAGGGCATTCAGGCTTTTACGCATGCTGCGCAGGTTGAAAAACAGTTTGCGTTGCGGCTTGGTAGTGGCTACGCGCACCAACCGCCAGTTGCGGAGAATAAATTCGTGGATTTCGGCTTTAATCCAATGCACGGCAAAGGAAAACAGGCGTGCGCCGCGGCTCGGCTCGTAGCGTTTGACGGCTTTCATCAGGCCGATGTTGCCTTCTTGAATCAAGTCGGCTTGATTGAGACCGTAGCCGTCGTAACCGCGTGCGATGGATACGACCACACGCAGGTGGGAAAGAATGAGTTTTTTGGCGGCTTCGATGTCGCCTTTGAGTTGGCGTTCTGCCAAGTTGTTTTCTTCTTCGGCAGTCAGCATCGGAATATTGTTAACGGTATGAATGTATTGCTCCAAGCTACCGTTACCGCTGTGGATGACTGGTAATGCAAAAGCGTTATTCATAAGTGGATTTTTCCTTTTCTGCGGCCGCTTGTTTTCAGACGGCCTGATTTTGTGTGCGTATATAGATAAGTATAGCATTGTCTGTCTGTTATGGCTATTTCTACTCTTTTTTCGGTAAATATTCTACATTTGATAGGTTAAATTTTGTAGATTTTCAAGGTCCATTGATTTTTAATATTCGAGTGGTTTGCTGGGAAATGAGATGATTATAATACAAACAGTAATGAATGTAAATTTTGTAGGTAAGTTTTGCATAAACTTGCAATGGGAAAGTGTCATTTAAATATGAAGATAAGGCCGTCTGAAATATTCAGACGGCCTGTTTTATCAGGAAAGGAATCATAGGGTATATTTTACATTTCAATAGATGATTCCGGTTTGCGCCGCAATATAAACAACACGGCTGCAATCACGGCCAATAGACCAATCAGCCACCACGAACCGCCCATTTTCATATAGGGCGTTTCGCCAGTATAGCCTTTGATATGGCCGGTCAGTACGGTTTCGGTATTGGCTTCGGTTTCGCTGATGATGCTGCCTTTGGGGGAAATAATGGCGGTGGCGCCGGTATTGGTGGCGCGCACCATATAACGCCCCAATTCCATTGCGCGTGCTTGGGATTGCTGCAGCTGCTGATACATGGCGTTGGAATCGCCATACCATGCCATATTGCTGACGTTGGCCAGCAGTGTGGATTGGCGGGCGGTGGCGATTAATTCGTCGCCGAAGCCGTCTTCGTAGCAGATATTAAATGCAACGCGCTGGTCCTTCATCACCAAAGGTGCTTGGCCTTCGCCTCCTTTGCGGAAATCGGCCAGCGGCATGTTCATCATGCGGTAAAGTACATTGGTGATGGCAGGCAAAGGTTTGTATTCGCCAAACGGTACCAGATGGTTTTTGGTGTAATACGGGATTTCTTTGGCGGTGGTGTTGTTGTAGTTGGTTAAGTTAATCACGGCGTTTTCATAGCCGTTGCCGTCATGTGTGTATTGGGTGATGCCCAAAGCCAGCGCGCTGCCGTTGCTTTGTGCTTGGGCAGCAAATGCGTTCAACACATTCTCAGGCAAGGCTTGGCGCATTTCCGGAATGGCGGTTTCCGGCAAAATCACGATGTCGGCACGGGTTTTGCTGAGTTGCTCGTAATATTTTTGAATGGTCGGGACGATTTGGTCTTCTTGCCATTTGATGCGTTGCTCAATATTGCCTTGCAGCAGGGCGACAGTGTTGGTACTGCCGTCCGGTTCGGTAAATTCGGTTTCTTGGGCAATGTAGCCGACGGTGCATAAAGCCACGCCGCAACACAAAGGCAACAGGCGGTTTTTCAGACGCCCCGCGTTGTCCACCAACAAAACCAGCCATGCGCCGATGCAGGCGGTGGCTAAGGTGACCAAGTGAATGCCGCCGACGGGCGCAAAACCGGCCAAGGGGCTGGCTTTGGTGATTTGCGAATAACCTAATGCGCCCCAGCCGAAGCCGGTGAGGAAGCGTTCGCGGGCGAATTCGGTCAGTGTCCATAAAACCGGCAGGGCAATGCCGACTTTAATCCAGCGCGGAAAGTGAAATTTTTTCCACAACCAAAAACATAGGGTAGGGTAGAGCGCCAAAAATGCCGGCAGTAATACGGTCATGGGAATGGCATAAAGGTTTGGCAGGCCGGAAACATTGTGTAAGGCCGTATGAATCCAGTAAAACTGTGACAGGTAGGCAAAAAAGCCGAATACATAAGCAGTCGCAGCAGTTACGCTCGGGCGCAACTCAATCAGGCGGATGAGCGCGCCAAACAGCAGCGGCATCAGCCAGAAATGGTAATAAGGGGCAAAGGTGAGCGGCGTGGCGGTGGCAATCACGATGACCAGCGGCCAGTAGAGCAGGGGTTTTTGCCAATATGCTTCGAGTCTGCGGAGAATCTTCATACTTTAAAGTGAATAAAAAAAGTAGGCCGTCTGAAGGGGTCAGGTTTCAGACGGCCTCGTTGTTTACAGTGAAATCATATGATTTCAGACGGCCTGTCGGCACTGAATCAATGTTTTTTACGGAATACTTTCATCAAAGGCAACGCCACGGCACAAACGAATGCGCCTGTAATGACGCCGACCGCCAAGTTGGCCGTTTGCGCCATCAGGCCGGTGTCCCAGTGATGGGCGTGCAGGAAATCATGTACCGGGCTGAAGTTGTGGGTGATGATGCCGCCGCCGACCAAAAACATCGCCAAAGTGCCGGCTACGCTCAAACCGCGCATAAACCACGGCATGAAGGCGATAATGCCGCGGCCAAAGGCTTTGGCCGCACTGCTGCCTTTTTCGATTAGGTGCAAACCTAAGTCATCAAGCTTCACGATGATGGCAACCATGCCATACACAACCACGGTCATGCCGATGCCGATGGCAGACATCACTAAGGATTTGGTCAGCGGGCCGTAAGCACCCACTACGCCCAAGGCAATGATGATGATTTCGGCCGATAAGATGAAGTCGGTACGGACGGCACCGGTGACTTTGGCTTTTTCATCGAAGATTTCGTCGCCGGTGTGAGTTACTTCATTAACGTTGTCGTTTGCGTGGAAAAACTTGTGCAGCAGTTTTTCCACGCCTTCAAAACACAAATATGCGCCGCCGACCATCAGTAAAGGCGTAATTGCGGCAGGTAAAAAAACAGACAGCAATAATGCCGCCGGTACCAAAATAACTTTGTTAACCAACGAACCTTTGGCTACTGCCCAGACAATCGGTAATTCGAGTTCGGCAGAAGCACCGGTGACTTGGTTGGCATTTAAAGCCAAATCATCGCCGACGACGCCGGCCGTTTTCTTGGCGGCCATTTTGGTCATTAAGGCCACGTCGTCCAATACGGCGGTAATGTCGTCAAACAGGGTGAAAAGAGAAGCAAAAGCCATTTTGAATGGTTCCTAACTTATAGAAGAAAAAGTCATGAATCAAGAAAAAGTCATGATTTTCCACTCACATCGGTTTGCTGAAAAGCTTTGGGCTAACAAAAAAGCAACCGTCGGCGGAACCCGACATTATATCTGAAAAATTATACGGGTTTTATGTTTCAGACGGCCTTTAATTAAATTAAATTAAAGAAAAGATTATTAAACAGTTACTAATTTGCATGAGTGCAGATATGTTAAAATCTTGGGCAATCGGTGCTTGAAGCGTGATAAGTGGCCGTTTTTCCCATCAATCATCAGCAGATAAGGAGGATGAAAAACGTGGATTGGATGAATATCTTATTCCTGCTCGGTGGTGCGCTGCTGTTTTTGAGTGTGGTTTCCACCACACTTTCGGCGCGGTTGGGCATGCCTTTGCTGTTGGTTTTTCTGGCAGTCGGTATTTTGGCCGGTGAGGAAGGGATAGGCGGTATTGAGTTTGACAATTTCGTTTCAGCCAACTTCATCTGTCAGCTTGCCTTGGCGGTAATTTTGCTCGACGGTGGTTTGCGCACGCGTTTGCAGAGTTTCCGCATCGGTTTGAAACCGGCGGCGGTATTGGCGACGTGGGGTGTGTTTGCCAGTGTGGCCTTATTGGGTATTTTTACCACGATTTATTTGGATGTCGATTGGCGGTTTGGTCTGCTGATGGCGGCGATTGTCGGTTCGACTGATGCCGGTGCGGTATTCAGCCTGCTGCGCAACAGCGGCGTGCGTTTGAACGAGCGTGTGCAGGCAACGCTGGAAATCGAATCGGGTGCCAACGACCCGATGGCTATTTTCTTGGTAACTGCCTTGATTGCGATGGCAGTGGAGCCGGAAGAAAGCGGTGTGATGTCGTTTTTGTGGATGTTGCTGCTGCAAATCGGTTTTGGCATGCTGATGGGTTTTATCGGCGGCAAATTATTGGCCAAGCTGGTACGCCGTCTGAATCTTCCGGAAGGTCTGTATGCGCTGATGATTGTGTCCGGCGGCTTGCTGGTGTTTTCGTTTACCAATTTGATTGGCGGCAGCGGATTTTTGGCAGTGTATTTGGCCGGTGTTTTGGTCGGCAATCAACACAACCACGCCACTGAACATGTTTTGCGCGTGATGGACGGTTTGGCATGGTTGGCGCAGGCGACGATGTTTGTGGTTTTGGGCTTGCTGGTCACGCCGTCGAATGTATTGGAGCGTGGTTCCGAGGCTGTTGTATTGGCGGCATTTTTGATGTTGGCGGCGCGGCCGGTTGCCGTGTTTGCGGGCTTGTGGCCGTTTAATTACAGCATGCGCGAAAAGGCTTATATCAGCTGGCTGGGTTTGCGCGGGGCGGTGCCGATTACGCTGGCGATGATGCCTTTGGTTATGGGGGTACCCGATTCGCGGGCGTTATTTGATGTGGCGTTTGCAGTGGTGGTATTGTCTTTGCTGATTCAGGGGACGACTATTCCGGTGATGGCCCGTCTGCTGAATGTGGCCATGCCGCCGAAGCCTGAACCGAACGACAGCCGTGATATTTGGCTGGCAGAAAAAGAGGCAGTGCGCATGATATCGTTTAAGGTGATGGCGGAATCAGAAGCGGAAGGCGTGCATCCCGATGATGTGGCTCCTATTTCTGCCAGTTTCGACCGCCGTTGTTTTGCACTGATTCGTGACGGCCATAAAATTGAGCTGCAAAGTGATACCAAATTGAAACGAGGTGACATCGCTTGGTATATTCTGCCGGGTGAGCAGGTGGAAAAAATGGCGTATTACTTCACCGAAACCGATAAAAGCGTGTTGCTGAATTTCGATTATTTTGGCGAGTTTTCATTCGATCCAGTCAGCCGTTCCGGTGATTTGGCTAAGGCTTACGGCTTGAAATTGCAGCCGAATGAAGAGAGCTTGAGCTTGAGCGAATTGTTTGAGCTGCGTTCGGAAAGTACTAAATGGGTAGAAGGCGACCGCGTCAGTATTGGTAACTTTGAGCTGACTATTAAGGAATTGAATAAAGACGGCAGCATCAAATTGATGGGCATGAAATTTCCGGATTAAATTGGCTGTTTATATCAATTGAGGCTGTCTAAAAACCGGTTTTCAGCCAGCCTCGGTTTATTTTCAGGGATTTAAAACGCTTCGCCGACCTTCACGCCGTTATCAAGGTCTTTCGGGCCGGCCAATTGTGCGGTGAGCGTTTGTGCGGTTTTGAATTCACTTGTCTGTATCATTGCCTCAGCTTCATCCGTACTCAATGTATTGGACATGTATGCCCAACGTGCGGCCAAGTGCGGATTGGTCGGCATCTTGAAACCGTCACGCAATTCATCGACCAAATCGGGGTGGTTGCATACCAGCGCAATGTCGCAACCGGCAGCAAATGCGCGGTGAACGCGTTCTTTAATGCCGCCTGCACTGACTGCCCCTTCCATAGTGAGGTCGTCTGAAAAAATCACGCCGTCAAAGCCAATGTCTTGGCGCAAAATCTGTTTCAGCCATTTTTCTGAAAAACCGGCCGGATTCGGGTCGACTTGAGGATAAACTACGTGCGCAGGCATTACTGCTGCCATGCCTGCATCGCTTAATTTGCCGAAAGGAATCAGGTCGGTAGCCTGCAAATCTGCCAAACAGCGGCCGTCTTGCGGCTGGGTCAGGTGGCTGTCGCCTTCG
Source organism: Neisseria iguanae (assembly GCF_003013245.1). Lineage (GTDB taxonomy): Bacteria > Pseudomonadota > Gammaproteobacteria > Burkholderiales > Neisseriaceae > Neisseria > Neisseria iguanae. Next base: position 43,504 of record NZ_PXYY01000007.1, on the reverse strand, counting down.
ACGAAACCGTGACCGGGGAAGTGTTTGCCGCAGGATTTCATGCCGCCTTTGTTCAAACCTTTTTGCAAGGCTAAGGCCAATTCGGTAACGATATCGGCATCGCTATGGAAACTTCGGTTGCCGATAACGGCGCATTGTCCCCAGTTCAAATCCAATACCGGCGCAAATGACAAGTCCACACCGCACGCGCTCAATTCGGTCGCCAGCACCCAACCCACTTGTTCGGCTTTTGCTTTGGCTGCTGTTGCGCCTTCGTTATCCCAAACTTCGCCCAAAACACTCATTGCAGGCAAGCGCGTGAAGCCATCGATAAAACGCTGTACACGGCCGCCTTCATGGTCAACGGCGATAATGAGTTCCGGAGCGCGCAGGGCTTTGATATCGCGGATTAATGCTTTGAGTTGTAGCACGCTTTCAAAATTTCTGCGGAACAAAATCACGCCGCCGACAGCAGGGTCAAGCAGGCGCTGTTTTTCTTCATCGGTCAATACGAAGGCATTGACATCGGCCATCACGGGGCCGCGCGGAATGATGGGGTGGGTCATCTTGTTTCCTTATATATCCTTAATAATGTTTCCGGCGGCCTTAGCTGTAAGAAACAGCCGCGTTGTTTATACAACAGATTGAGAAAAATAAGTCTGTAAAATCTCAAAAGGCGTATCAACTTTCAACCCCTTATTCGGCTTAACCGGATGATAAAAATTCACAAAAACGGCATAATTCCGTTGCCGGTGTCCCGAATCCTTAAACGGAAACTTATCATGCCACATTTCCATTAAAGTACGGATAACCTGCTCTGCTTCACTGTTGGTTTGCGGTCCGGCAATACGGGTAAACTTTTGACCGCTATTGTTTTGCACACAGGCAGCCGCAAACGGATGTGCCGCATTGCCCCGATATTCCATGCCGTTATCCGGGTAAGCATATCCGATGGTATACGCACGGCAATCGATCACATCGTACAAAAGCACCGGTGCAGTACGGTCAGGCAAAATAGCTGTATACCGTTTGCGGGAGTCGTCATCAATGGCGGCAAACAGGTAATCCCCCCGGTCCGGTTGCTGTTTGATTCTACAGTAAAGGCAGACGTTTGGTACCGAAATGTACCATTTCACCGGAATAGGATTGATTGTCGCGCTTGGCCTGTTTTTTTTGAGGTTTTCTTTGGTGGCCTTTTCAACTTTAACCAAACGTTTCATGCCATCCTTGGCTGGTTTGAAAAGGTTGTTGGTGCTGTTTTGCGGTGTGGGCTGTTGCCGCCGAATACGGGAAATGGTGACTCTGTTCTTACAGTTCAGGCCGTCTGAAACATTAAGCGGCAAGGGTGGTTTTCTTGCTGCGCAACACCAAAATCAATACCGCCAATACCACGGCGGTCAAACCGAAGCCGAGTAGCGCGGAGTGGGTAAAACCCAATACTAAGTAACCGCTGGCGGTCGCAGCGGCTACGGTAAGCGCGTAAGGCAATTGCGAAGTGACATGGTCGATGTGGTTACATTGTGCGCCGGTGGACGACAAAATGGTGGTATCGGAAATCGGTGAACAATGGTCGCCGCACACCGCCCCGGCCATCACAGCTGATAAACACGGAATAATCAGGCTTGGGTCGATTTTTACCGCCATGGCTGCGGCAATCGGCAGCATAATGCCGAAAGTTCCCCAACTGGTTCCGGTCGCAAATGCCATCACGCTGCTCAAGACAAACAGAATTACCGGCAGGAAACCCGGATGAATGTTGCCTGCTATCAAGGTCGATAAAAATTCGCCGGTACGCATTTCGCTGACCACGGTGCTGATGAGCCAAGCTAAAATGAGAATGCAGATGGCACCGAACATGGATTTCATGCCTTGCCAGACGGCTTTCGGGTAAACATGTGCCGGAATAGTGCCAACGGTACAGGCCAATACGGCCAATACGCCTAAAATCCCGCCGAATACCAATGAAGTGTTCACATCAATGTTTTCAAACGCGCCCAAAATGCTGAATCTGTCTAGGGCTTGCGCGCCAGTGTAGAGCATGGCGGAAATGGTGGCGAAAATCAACACCAGAACGGGAATAATCAATGCATACACGCGGCCTTTAAGGTTGTTTGAAACGGCTTGTTCTTCATGGTTTTTGCTCAAAGCCTGTTGTTCGAAACGGGTCATCGAGCCGATGTCGAACGAAAAATAGGCCACAAAGAAGACCATCAACAGGGCAAAGAGTGCGTAGTAATTCATCGCGCTCATGGCGACAAACATGCCCATCGGTGTGTAACCGGTGAGGTTGTAGGTAACGAGCAAGCCTGCCAGCGTTGCGATAATCGATGCCCCCCAGCTTGAAACCGGCATTAAAACGCACATCGGCGCGGCAGTGGAGTCTAGGATATAAGCCAGTTTGGCGCGTGATACTTTAAAGCGGTCGGTAACCGGACGGGCAATCGCACCCACGGCTAAGCTGTGGAAATAGTCGTCAATGAAGGTCACAAACACTAAGCAGGCAGTCAGCATTTTGGCACCGTGACGGCTTTGAATATGTTGTTTCGCCCAATCGGCAAAAGCCTGATTGCTGCCCGAATAAGTCAGCAGCGAGGTGAAAATTCCCAAAAGTAGCAAGAAAATCAGTATCTTGAGTTTTCCAAACGACCAATCGCCATCTGCCCAAACCAGTGACACGGCAATGTCTTTAAAATGGGTCAAAGCGTTTAAAGGATGGTGGCCGGTGAGCATCAATACCCCGATGATGATGCCGATGGTCAGGGAGAGTAAAACACGGCGGGTAAATACTGCCAGCGCCAGAGCCAGAAATGCCGGAATCACCGACATAAAAGAGCTTGAGTAATCGATTAATTGCATAAAATAAAATGATGAAAAGTGGAATAGTATGTTTTCAGACGGCCTTTTGTATGTAAAAAACGTTTGAAAAAGCATGAAGTTTGAATGATAAAATACCCGTTATTTTCAAAATAACGGGTATTTTATCATTACTCTTCAAGTTTATGCCGTTTTATTGCAGATTCAAAGCCAAGAAGAGGGCGCTGCCACCACGTTGCACCAACAGGGGTACATTTTTACCGGCATTGCTCAACGCGCTGCGGAAGCCCGATTCGTCATTGACAGTGATTTGGCCCACTGCCATGATTTCATCGCCGCGCTTGAGCCCCGCACGTTCGGCAGCACCACTGACATGGATCACGATTAAACGTTGTTTGTCGGTGGTCGTTTGTGTTTGCAGGGTTAAACCGGCTTCTTCTACCATGAAACTTTGAACATCATTCGGCGAGGTGAGGTTGCCCGTTTTCGCTTCGCCGCCAGGGGTCGGTGCGCCGGTGCTGCCCAATGTGACATTGAGGGAAATTTTTTTGCCTTTACGCCATACTCCCAATTTGACTTCCTTACCCGGCGGCATGGCGCCAACCATTACTGGTAAGTCGCTGGAGGAGCGTACTTCTTCGCTATTGACGCTGCGGACAATGTCGCCAACCTGCAAGCCGGCTTGCTGGGCAGGGCTGTTTGGCATGACTTTGGCAATCAATGCACCGCTGGCACGGTCTAGGTTAAATGATTTGGCCAAGTCGTAAGATACTTCCTGAATGATAACGCCCAATTGGCCGCGTTGTACTTTGCCGGTTTTTTTCAATTGGTCAGCCACGTTTATGGCCACATCAATCGGAATGGCGAATGAAATACCCATGAAGCCGCCGCTGCGGCTGTAGATTTGGGAGTTGATGCCGACCACTTGGCCTTTTAGGTTAAACAAAGGGCCGCCCGAGTTGCCGAAGTTGATGGCTACATCGGTTTGGATAAAAGGGGTGTAGTTTTCATTCGGCAGGCTGCGATCTTTTGCCGACACAATGCCTGCGGTTACGCTGTTGTCAAAGCCAAACGGCGCACCGATGGCGGCCACCCATTCGCCTGGTTTGAGTTTTTTAGGATCACCGATTTTGACGGCCGGTAAATCTTTGGCATCGATTTTCAGTAAAGCGACATCGGATTGCTGGTCTGAGCCGATAAGTTTGGCAGTGTATTCTCGCTTGTCGTTGAGCAGGACTTTAATATCGCCCATGCCGGCAACTACGTGGGTATTGGTGAGAATGTAGCCGTCCGGGCTGATGATGAAGCCTGATCCGAAATTTAAGTCGCTGCTGCCGGCTTCTTCCTGCGGCATATCAGGCAGGTTGGGAACTAGGCGTTTGAAAAATTCGTAGAATGGATCGTTATCTGGGAACTGGCTCAGATCCATGCTGTTTTCTTCTACCTTCTGCTGGCTGCGTTTGGCTGCAGTTGCTTGAATATTGACTACGGTTTGGCCTTCGTTTTGTACCAACTGAGCAAAATCCGGCAGCAGCATGCCGACGCTGCTGTTTTCTTTCGGCGCCTCGATACGCTGGACCAGCTCTTTTTCTTCATCTGGGGTGTCGTTGCTGAAAAAACTGTCGGCTTTGTCGCACGCGCCCAAAGCCAATACGGATGCGATGGTTAATGCTATATAGTTCTTGGTATTTTTTGTCACAGTCATTCCTTGTTATAGATATATGTTTTATCGGGTTGCGGTGTGTTGATCAGACTGAAGGGTGATATGCTTGCAATAAAATAAATAGGGGTAATTTTACCGATTACAGCCATTTTTTCAAGCATTTCATTTTCAATGGGAAAGGCCGTCTGAAACCTTTCAGACGGCTTAAAGGCATGTGTATACTTTATTTGCAATGACTCTGCCCGGTAAGCTAATTAACAATATTTTTCGCCTTCCATTCGCACAAATCGTTGATAATGCATCGTCCGCATTGTGGCTTGAGTGCTTTGCAGGTGTAGCGGCCGTGCAGAATCAGCCAATGGTGCGCATCCTTTAGAAATTCTTTTGGAATAAAACGCATGAGTTTGTCTTCGACTTCGCGCACGTTTTTTCCCGGTGCGATTTTGGTGCGGTTGGAAACGCGGAAAATGTGTGTATCCACTGCCATCACCGGCCAACCGAATGCAGTGTTCAGCACCACATTGGCGGTTTTACGGCCGACACCGGGCAAGGCTTCCAAAGAAGGGCGGTCTTCGGGCACTTCACCGCCGTGTTGTTCCAATAAAATGCGGCAGGTTTGCATGATGTGTTTCGATTTGGTTTTGTAAAGACCGATGGTTTGCGTATATTCCATCACGCCGTCCAAACCCAAGTCCAGTATGGCTTGCGGGGTGTTGGCGACAGGAAACAGCTTGGCCGTGGCTTTGTTAACGCCCACATCGGTGGCTTGCGCTGACAGCAGTACGGCAATCAGTAATTCAAAAGGCGAGCTGAAATTCAGTTCGGTGGTCGGGTGCGGATTGGCGGTGCGGAGACGTTCGAAAATTTCTTGGCGGATGTGCTTGTTCATGGTGTGGTTTTCTCGGGGATCGGCCATTATTATAACAAAAAGGCCGTCCGAACAGGGGACTGTTCAGACGGCCTTGGGCATAAAACGCTTAAGCCTGTTCTTCCAATACGGCTGCAATCAACTCCATCGCACCGTCATCGGCCAAGCTTTTGGCCACGGCACGACCCAATGAGTCGGCGTATTCCGTAGGAGCTTGGGCATCGGCTTTGAGAATTGTCGAACCGTCGGGACGGCCGACCAGACCGCGCAGGGTGAGTAAGCCGTTTTCTTCAGTGCAGTAAGCCGCCAAAGGCACTTGGCAGTTGCCACCCAAAGCGCGGGCCAGCGCACGTTCGGCCGTGACGCAGGCGTGGGTGGTGTCGTGATTGAGCGGTTTCAATACTTCCAGTAAATCTTTGCGGTGGGTGGCGATTTCAATGCCCAGCGCCCCTTGTCCGGCAGCGGGCAGACTGACGGTATCGGAGATAATCAGGCGGATGCGGCCTTCTAAGCGCAAACGCTGTAAGCCGGCGGCGGCAAGAATAATGGCATCGTACTCGCCGTTGTCAAGTTTGTTTAAACGTGTTTGTACGTTGCCGCGCAAAGGTTTGATAATTAGATGCGGATAGCGCGCCCGCAATTGTGTTTCGCGGCGCAGGCTTGCAGTGCCGACCACTGCGTCTCGGGGTAAGTCTTCCAAACGCTCGTATCGGTTGGACACAAACGCATCAAACGGATTGGCGCGTTCACCAATGGCTGCCAGCGCAAAACCTTCCGGCAAATCCATCGGGACATCTTTAATCGAATGTACCGCCAAATCGGCGCGGCCGTCTTGCAGGGCTTGTTCCAATTCTTTGATAAACAAACCTTTGCCGCCGATTTTGGAAAGGGTTTTGTCTAAAATCTGGTCGCCGCGCGTGGACATACCTGAGATTTGCACGTCGCAGTCGGGATAGAGAGTTTTCAGCCGGCCTCGGATATGTTCGGCCTGCCACATTGCCAATAGGCTTTCGCGGCTGGCAATCACAAGTTTTTTCGGGTTCATAAGCTTGTTTTGTCAAAGTCGGAATGGTATGAGTTTAACACAAACCTTCTACTGTGACCGCTTTCTGATAACGGCCTGAAAGACAGGATGTCTGGTTTTGATTGTTCGATGGATTGAAAAACCTATCTTGAATGCAGACATTTCCTGGCATTACGTCAAACGCGGTGTATTCCGTACGTAAGGCTTAGATTGGATCGCTGACCAAGCCTTTATTATCCGCCAGACAGGAAGTTTGCCTGTCAACCATAAATTCAGACTCTCTTGAAACGAGATGGACGTGCCCTTCATTTTATGGCCTTAAGAAGCCGGCCTGACGTTGTGCGGATAAGCCGGCAATGCAGATAAACACAGGCTGAGCCAAATCAGGGTTTTCACCGTCAAATTTCTGTGCGGGTAGGGTACCATACGGATGGTGTCGCATATTAACTGCGAAAGACGGCATCACCAAAGAGTTTGAGGGATGGTTTCCTGTTTGAAGGAGATTTCATCCGCAAACGCTTCATGTTATATTGCCAACACATTCAAGCCCTTTATATTTTACATGTCCGATTTGTATGAAACGCGCCAAAAAATATCCTTTTCTCTCATTACAACGCCAACGTTTTCATTTAAACTTTGTCAACGCTTCTTCCGTTGGTTCGGTGCCGTCTGAAAACGATTTCTACCGTTGGGTTTTTGCGACATTAAAAGACAAATACCGCCGTGCTGAAATCAGTCTGATTCTGCTTGATGAAGAAGAAGCACGTGCGTATAACCGCGATTACCGTCGTAAAGATTATGCCACTAATGTATTGAGTTTTGCCTTGAACGAAGGCGAAATTATGCCGCATCAGTTTTCAGACGGCCTGTATGGCGATTTGATTATCTGTCCGCAAGTGGTGTTGAAAGAAGCGGAAGAACAAGGTAAAACACCCGAACGGCATTTTGTCCACCTGACCATGCACGGTACCTTGCATCTGATGGGTTACGACCACATCAGAGAAGATGAAGCCGAAATCATGGAAGCTGCCGAAATCCGCCTGATGCAGGCCGCAGGTTACCCCAACCCTTATCAACAGGACGAACATTAAGATGAACGACACACAGTCGAAACCCAATTTTTTTGAAAGTTTGGTTTCCCGTTTGGCAGGCGAACCGGACTCTACTGAAGACGTCATCAGCCTGCTGCGTCAGGCGCACGCGCAGGAAGTGTTTGACGCAGACACGTTTATTCGTTTGGAACGGGTATTAGATTTCGCCGAACTTGAAGTACGCGATGCGATGATTTCACGCAGCCGGATGAATGTAATTAAAGAAAATGACAGCCTTGAGCGCATTGTCGCCTACATCATTGAAACAACACACTCGCGTTTTCCCGTTATCGGCGAAGACAAAGACGAAGTATTGGGCATTTTGCACGCCAAAGATTTGCTGAAGTTTATGTTCAACGGCGAGCAATTCAATCTGAAATCCATTTTGCGTCCGGCGGCATTTGTGCCGGAAGGCAAGTCGCTCAATGCCTTATTGAAAGAATTCCGCGAGCAGCGTAACCACATGGCGATTGTCATTGACGAATACGGCGGCACATCGGGCTTGGTAACGTTTGAAGACATCATCGAACAAATCGTCGGCGACATTGAAGACGAGTTTGACGAAGACGAAAGTGCCGGCAATATTTTTGCCGTATCCGCCGAACGCTGGCGTATTCATGCCGTGACCGAAATCGAAGACATCAACGAATTTTTCGGCACCACATACAGTAACGAAGAAGTCGATACTATCGGTGGCTTGGTGATTCAGGAATTCGGCTATCTGCCGGTGCGTGGTGAAAAAGTCGTCATCGGACCGTTGCAGTTTACCGTTGCCCGCGCCGACAACCGCCGCTTACATACCTTGATGGTGGTAAAAGCCAAAGAGGAATAAACGTGAATATTGCGTCCCATTAGAGGGGTATTTTTAATTAACGTAAAGCCTCTTTAACAAAGAGACTTTTTCATGTGTATTTGTTTTCTACACCGTTAATCCGGAACTGCCGGCATTTCCACTAAGTCGTTTATCGTCCGTATCTTCTAAAGATAAAGATGATGATTTCCCCGTCTCTTTATCTGACTGCATTCATAAAACCCGAAACGAAGCCAACGAATACGGCAGACTGTCCGTTCATGAGGTCATGAGTAAGGAACTTTCACAATGATGAACAAGGAAATCAAGAAAGCGCGTGCCATACCCCAATAAGCGCAAAAAATAAAATCCCGCCGTTCCGATTTACACCCAAATTAAAATCAAAATCGTATAATATATTTACTTAAGTAAACATCTTACAAATAAATATTTTATGATGCGTTTTTTACAATCCGGCTTTTCCCTTATCCGGCTATTAATCGTCATCGCTATGTTGGGCATGTTAGCGGCGGCGGCTTATCCTGCTTACCAAAGCTACATTAAAAACGCCGATTTGCGTGCCGCCCAAGCTGCATTGGTACAAAACGCGCAATTTATGGAACGTTTTTACCAGCAAAAAGGCTCCTTCAAACAAACATCGACCAAATGGCCTGAATTACCAAACACCTCAACCGACAAATTCTGTATCCGCCCCAACAATAATGCCAAAGGTGCGCACGACAGCAAATTCACCTTAAAGGCCGTTGCTTTCAATAGCCGATACGAACCACGTATCCTAAAAATCGATGAGTCGCTCACGATTTTTATCTGCGAGCGTTCGACCAGTTTGTGTGACACTGACGATGCGTTCTTTAAAGGTGAAGATAAAGATTGCACCATCTATCAACCCTAAACAAAAGATAAAGGGGGCGGCATCGGCGCGCGTGCGGCCGCTGCCACCACCAAAGGCTATGGTTTTTCGTAACCGGGGCAGATTCATGATTTTCTCCGTCGTCGTTTTTATCAATTTCTGCCTCGAAAATGCCGCTGTCGTTCATGCAACAGGAGTAGTCTTCAATACAAAACCGGAGAAAGTGTTGCAATATTCTGAAAATTCGGATTGATTTCAGATATATTAAAAACAACAAGCAAATAAATGACCGCAACCGTTTGATTTTATAAAACTGTTAATTTGTAATAAAAGGCTTTTGCCCGATAGGGTGAGCTTGGACGGTACGCTGCCAAAGCAGGGCTGATAATGCCTGCCTATCATTGTTTTACCGGCAAACCAAGCGGTTTGAAAGCTTGCCTGAAGCTTTCTTTATATGCTATAAAGAAAACCGCAGTACCCTCAAATTTTCATTTTGTTAGGAGTTATTTCATGAAATTAAAAGCCTTTTTCTTCGCTGCTGCCACATTAACATTGGCTGCCTGTGCCAGTGATGACCACAGTCTACATCATGCACATGACCACGGCCACACTCACCATCATGAAGAAATCCAAAACAAACACGCCAAGCAAAACTTATTCCAATGTGAAAACGGAATGGCTGTTTATGTGGCTTATTTGGGCAATGAGAAAATCCGTTTAAACGTCGATAACGACAGTGCAGTGTTGAAGTTGGCCCGTTCCGGTTCGGGTGAACTCTACACTGGAAATACAGGGCTTTGGGGTGGCGGGGCGAGATGGCATCAGAAAGGCGGCGAGGCCTATTTCGGGTATAAAGACGCACAGGGAAATTCTGGCGAAACGGTTTGTCGCGCTTAATTGAAGTTTGTCAAATAAAAATAACGGGTCTGTTTTGTAAAACAGACCCGTTATTTTTATTTGATGATATTGCAAAACAAATTTTCGTCAAATCGTATATCCCAACATGGTAGATGACGATTAATAGCCGGATAAGGGAAAAGCCGGATTGTAAAAAACGCATCATAAAATATTTATTTGTAAGATGTTTACTTAAGTAAATATATTATACGATTTTGATTTTAATTTGGGTGTAAATCGGAACGGCGGGATTTTATTTTTTGCGCTCAGTGGGGTATGGTTCTTCGTAACCGGGACAGACTTCATTATTTTTTCTGTCATCGTTTTCATCAATTGCTGCCCAGAAAATGCCGCTGTCGCTCATATAAATGGAGCAAGGTTCTGACTTTCGATCAATCGGAGTAGCTTTTAATACAAAACCGGAGTCAGATGGATTGGGAGCTGATTTAGGGTCGAAACTAATGGTAAAGTATGGATTTTGTACTAAAGAACCGGGATCTGTTGTGAAACCGACAAAAGTACCTTTTTGCGTATAATAGCGCTCTAAATTTTTTGCGTTCTCCGCCAATTCGCTGCGAACATTGGCCAAGCGTGTATTGCGGATAAAAGATTGAAAAGAAGGTATGGCGATGGTGGCAAGTAATGCCAAAATCACAATCGCAATCAACAGTTCGATCAAGTTAAAGCCGGATTGTCTGGTTTTCATAAGTGACTATCAATATTTTTATATTTAATGGTGCCTTAAAAGGCTTTATTTTTATTATTATAAATTCTTTCTTGCATTTGGTATGTATAGATAAATATCGAATTTGGGAAAATATGTTAAGGCGGTGCAATATTCTGAAAATTTAGTTTTATTAAATATATTTAAAATCAATAATTTATTTTGATAAAAGCATTTGGATAAGACTTGGCTAGGGAAATAAAATCCAGTAAAGTCTGCTGGTTTTTAAAATTTATTCCAAATAACTGTTGGCATTGTGCGACAAAATATCAAAAGCCGCATGAGAAGACACAAATCAGGTAGCTAAAAATGATGGCAAAAACAATGAAATGGGTGATTGGTACAATGGTAGCGGCCGGGCTGGCATATGCGGCATGGAGCCATTTCAAACCAGCCGATAAGGTCAATTACATCACTGAGCCGGTGAAACGTTCCAACATCCGCCAAACTGTTTCCGCTACTGGTGAGATTTCGCCTTCGAACTTGGTGGAAATTGGTGCGCAGGCTTCCGGTCAGATTAAAAAGCTGTATGTCAAGCTGGGACAGGAAATTAAGAAAGGCGACCGAATTGCCGACATTGATTCCACTACCCAAACCAATACCCTGAACACTGAAAAAGCCAAGCTGGATACGTATAAAGCACAATTGGCGTCGGCCGAAATCGCTTTGCGCAGTGCCAGCAAAAAATATAAACGTGAGGCGGCATTGTGGAAAGAAGATGCCACTTCCAAACAGGAATTGGAAGAAGCGGAAAATGCCTTGGCTTCCGCTAAAGCACAAGTAGCGCAGTTGCAATCTTCTATCCGCCAAACGCAGACTTCCATCAATACCGCTGAAGCCGACTTGGGTCATACCCGCATTATTGCCCCGATAGACGGCACAGTAGTGGCGATTCTGGTGGAGGAAGGTCAAACGGTTAATGCCAACCAAGCCACGCCGACGATTATCCAATTGGCCAATTTGGAAACCATGCTGAATAAAATGCAGATTGCCGAAGGCGACGTTACCAAGGTCAAACCCGGCCAGCCGCTTTCGTTTACCATTTTATCCGAATCGGATACGCCGTTTACCTCGCAATTGGAAAGCATCGATCCCGGTTTGACCACCATGTCGAAAGGCAGTTACAACAAAAAAACCGACACCACTGAAAGTGCAATTTACTATTATGCCCGCGCCTTGGTGTCGAATGCCGAAGGTAAACTTGCTATCGGTATGACCACGCAAAATACCATTGAAATCAATGTAGCGGAAAATGTGCTGGCTGTGCCAACCATCACGATTAAAAAAGACCGCGAAGGCAAATCGTTTGTACGCGTATTGGGGCAAAACGGGCAAGCGGTACGCAAAGATATTACCACCGGTTTGAAAGACAGCATGAACACCGAAGTGAAAAGCGGTTTGGACGAAGGCGACAAAGTCATCGTTTCCGAGACTAATCCGTCCGACACAGCGCAAGACGGTGACCGCCATATGGGGCCGCCGATGTAAGGCAGATTGCCTGAAACAAAGTTGTCTGACATAGTATTACGGCATATTGATTATCTTTCAGACGGCTTCATTCCTTCCCTCCCACACGCTTTGGTAACAGACATATGAGTTTAATTGAATGCACTGACATCAACCGTTATTTTGGCCGCGGCGAAAACCGTGTCCACGTGTTGAAAAACGTGAGCCTGAAGGTGGAAAAAGGTGATTTTGTGGCGATTATCGGTCAATCCGGTTCAGGCAAATCCACCTTGATGAACATTCTCGGCTGTCTCGACAGCGCCACCTGCGGCTCTTATAAAATCGACGGTGTTGAAACCTCACAGATGGATGCCAAACAATTGGCCGCCTTGCGCCGCAGTCGCTTCGGTTTTATTTTCCAACGCTATAACCTGCTCAGTTCACTGACTGCGCGCGATAATGTTGCTTTGCCGGCAGTGTATGTCGGTGTTGATCAGAAAGAACGTTCGGCGCGTGCGGAAAAACTGTTGCATGATTTGGGCTTGGAAACCAAAGAAGACAATAAACCCAGTGAACTGTCCGGCGGCCAGCAGCAGCGGGTCTCGATTGCCCGCGCCTTGATGAACGGCGGTGAGATTATTTTTGCCGATGAACCGACTGGTGCTTTGGACACTGACAGCGGCCAAAACGTGATGGAAATCATGCATAAACTGCATGCAGAAGGTCATACGATTATCATGGTGACGCATAATCCTGGCATCGCTGCCAATGCCAACCGCGTGATTGAAATCCGTGACGGCGAGATTATTTCCGATATCAGCAAATCTGCCGATATTCCGCCTAGCCAAGTGCAGGCTGTGAAAGAGAAGGCTTCGTGGTCGTTTTATTATGATCAGTTTATGGAAGCCTTAAAAATGTCGGTGCATGCGATTTATGCGTATAAAATGCGTTCGCTGCTGACCATGCTCGGCATTATCATCGGCATTGCATCGGTGGTGTCGGTGGTGGCTTTAGGTGAAGGTTCGCAACAGAAAATCATGGCCGATATCAATGCGATGGGCACTAACACCATCACCATCTTCCCCGGCAAAGGTTTCGGTGACAGACGCTCCGGCAAGGTTAAAACGCTGACCGTCAACGATGCATTGGCCATCAGCAAACAAAGCTACGTCGATTTCGCCACACCGCAAACTTCTTCCAGCGGCACCATAACCTACCGTAACACCAATTTGACCGGCCAGCTTTACGGCGTGGGCGAACAATATTTCGACGTACTGGGCCTGACTTTAGCTAAAGGCCGCTTGTTTGACGAGAGTGATGTGAAAGAAGATGCGCAAGTGGTCGTGATTGATACAAACACTCAATCCAAGCTTTTTGGTGATGTGAATCCATTGGGCAAAGTTTTACTGTTTAAAAAGCGTCCGTTGACCGTTATCGGCGTGATGGACGACCAAACCAATAATTTCGGCAGCTCCGACAGCCTGATGATGTGGTCGCCTTACACCACGGTTATGCACCAAATCACCGGCGAGAGCCGCATCAATTCAATTGTGGTTAAAATCAAAGATGATGCCGACACACAAGCCGCCGAAAAAGGCTTGACCGAGTTGTTGACCGCCCGCCACGGCACACAAGATTTTTTCATGCGCAACAGCGACAGCATCAAGCAAACCGTAGAAAGCACTACAAGCACCATGAAACTCCTGATTTCCAGCATTGCCTTGATTTCTCTTGTGGTCGGCGGTATCGGCGTGATGAACATTATGCTGGTGTCGGTGACCGAGCGTACCAAAGAAATTGGCGTGCGCATGGCGATTGGAGCGCGGCGCAGCAATATTTTGCAGCAATTTTTGATTGAAGCTGTATTGATTTGCTTGATCGGCGGCTTGATCGGCGTGGCGATTTCGGCGGGCATCAGTATGGTGTTCAATTATTTTGTTACAATTTTTCCGATGAATATTTCCATCTTGTCGATTATCGGTGCGGTGTTGTGTTCGACTGTGATCGGCATAGCATTCGGCTTTATGCCGGCCAGCCGCGCTTCGCAACTCAATCCAATTGATGCCTTAGCGCAAGATTAATTTTTTTCAGACGGCCTATGTGTTGAAAAGGCCGTCCGAAACATCAGAATGATGAATCCATGAACAGCAAAACCTTTTTTCAGACGGCTTCCATGATTGCCGTATCCTTGACCTTAAGTGCGTGTGCCTCCAATCCCCAAGCCAACACGCCGGGCTTAAACGGCAATCCCCATATCATGAGCGCGACCGAAACCGCCGAGCGTTATCAGATTAACGGCAACTGGTGGGAAATTTATCAAACCCCCAGGCTTAATGCCGTCATCCGGCAGGCTTTGGACAACAACATTGATTTGAAACAGGCCGCGATTTCGGTAAACCGCGCATTGTATCAGGCCAATATTTTGGGCGTGAATCTGGTGCCGTCGTTTAGCGGCTCGGCCGGCTCTTCTATTTCTAGAAACTTGAAATCCGGTAGTAGTAGCAGCAGCAGCTTCAGCAGCCAATTAGGCTTAAGCTATGAACTGGATTTATGGAAGCGGTTGAGTGCGGTTTCCGATGCCCAAGTGTGGGAATACCGCGCCACCCGGGAAGATTTGGCCAAAGCACGCCTGACCTTGGTGAACAATGTCGCCGATGCTTATTTCAATATCGCTTACCTTAATGAAGCCATGGCGCTGACACAGCAATCCATGAAGCAATATCAGAAAATCGCCCGTATTACCGATGCCAAATACCGCTATGGCAAGGCTGATTCCGGCCAACGTATGCAGACGGAACAAACTTTGCTGAGTATGCAAAATAATCTGGTGTCGCTGCAAAACAGCCGCAATGCGCTGGAGCAAACCCTGCGCAACCTGCTGAACCTGAAGCCGGGCGAAGCCATTGTCACCGAGCCGTCGCAATACCGTTTGCCGGAAGTGAAAGGAGTAGATTTGAACGTACCGATTTCTGTGTTGGCCAACCGTCCCGATTTACGTGCGGCGGAATATCGTTTGCAGTCATCGGTGCAAACCTTGGCAGTACAACAACGCAGCTGGTATCCGAGCATTACTTTGGGCGCGAGCTTGAGTGCTTCTTCCAACAAAGCGCGTACCGTGTTTGACGTGCCGTTTTTAGGTGGTTCGGTGCAAATCAGCCTGCCGTTTTTGAATTGGCAGAAGCTGCAATGGGAAAACAAAGATGCCCAAGCGCGTTTTGACAGTGCGAAATTAAGTTTCGAGCAGGCGTTGACCACTGCGCTGAACGAAGTCAACACCAACTATCTCGCCTACCGAAACGCGCAAGCCACGTTGGACAACACCCGCCGGCGTTACGCTTTGGATCAGCAAAACAGCCGCTATTACCAAACCCGTTACGAATACGGCAAAAATGAGCTGAAAGACTGGCTTGAAGCCTTAAACGGCGAATACAGCTCGGCACAAAATGTATTGGCCCAACACTATGAAGTGTTGAAATATGAAAACATGGTGTACAAAGCCATGGCAGGGCGCTATACGCCGAAATAGTTTGCTTGATTTATTAAGGTCGTCTGAAAAAATCTTAATGCCATAGGTATCTCCCTTTAATCAACCCTTTACGGCAACACCGTTGCAATACAGCCTTAATCAAGGCAATTCTCAAACCGTTGTTGTCGCCGTCGGCACCAATCCGGCTGGTCAGTTGCGGCAGAAAACTGACCGGATAGTGTGCCGCAACCACCGCCCGCGTCATCTCCCCAGCTAACAAGGGCGAGATATTTTCGCTTTTGCTCAATACGGCCGTCTGAATCAGCGCAACGCCAAATCAACGGCGGTGTTTGCCACGGGTAAGGTTTATTGCTAAATCCTGCCAATGTTGTGTTAAATTTTCTGCTATAGCCGTTTAACTTAAAAATGAGTACAAATTTTTCTCATGCCGTCTGAAACTTGAAATCCGTCATTCCCGTGCAGGCGGGAATCCGGTTCTGCCGGTACAGGAACCTGTAAAAAATTACTGAAAACCAACGTTCCGGATTCCTGCCTGTGCGGGAATGACGGCATTTGGGTATTTATGTGCCCATTATTTAGTAAAACGGCTATAAAGCTATAATTGCCCAAAAGTGGTATCTAACCCAAACCGTACCGAAATCCGTGCCGCATTCGTTGCCAAACCCAACACATAAAAGCGGGTAACCTGTTTTTAAATCTGGATTAATTTCTTGCAAAGGTCGCCTTTTGGCAACTTGTTTCAATACATCACAAAACTTTTGCTTTTCCTGTTCATCATCAGGCGGGGCCGCCACGGATGCAAAAAATCCTTCCGCCGCTACCGCACTTTGCCTGTCTGCCGCCTCTGCCCAAAATAAGGTGCTGGCATCGCCAATAGCTTAAGCAATGCCCATTTTCATGGCGTACAGGTAATTGAGTGCGGAGGTGCAGGCAAAGACGGAGGTTTCCGACAGGGGGGTATTTGCGCCCTGTCTTTACCGAAAGAAACAAACGGTTCTTTGTTGAAAAAATAATCGGGCTGCCGGAGCTTTGCCCATCAAGCACACCTTTAACCGCCGGGTGCAGCCTTGCCGAGGGCGCTTGTTTGCCGCTTACCAACACATAAGCCTTGCTCGGTATTGTCTTCTGCCAATTGTGCCGCCCGCAATGCTTATGCGGCTTCGCTCTGATGCAGACGGCCTCGTTCGCCATCCAGTGTGAACACCATAGAGCACCATATTGGCATCAGGTATTTTGGAACCGCGCGGCGGTTGGGTAAAATTTTCAGGCTGCCGTTTTTCTAAAAATGAACAGAAAGCCCGCAAACCGGCATCAACGTTGTTCTGTAATAAATCCAGATGATGCTGTCTGAATGCGGCAAAGGTTTTTTCAGACAGAAAAAACAGCGTTTCTTTGGCTGCCTGCTTGTCTTTATTGCCTTCCACGCCCAGCAAATAAGCGATTTTGTCCCATAAAAAATTGGGCTTTACACCAGAAGTGCGTTTTTCAGGGTGTGGCACGCTCATCAATTTCGGCTGCGGGTTTTTGTCGCCGCTTAAGTGCGGTATACATCAGCCAACCCGCTTTCTTTTGATAACACCAAAATATAGCGGATTTTTCTTCGCTAAAGCCATAAGGAGGCACTTTGGGATTACCTGCAATATCGGTTTGCTCCGATTTTGATTTTCTATAAAATAATGAATTGTGCGGAATATCTTTGCTACTATTGTATAATGTAATCATATTGCAGGCGCAGTATTGCGGCAGAAGAATCGTTTGCCGGACTGTTTCCAATAGTCGGATTGGGTCGTCTGAACCTGTTTTAACACCAATCAAAAGGAATAAACATGGGCCGTATCTCCCCTGAACGTCTGGCCAAAGCCTTGGCGCAAGAAAAAACCATCTCCCCCGAAGATTATGAGAAAGTGAAGGGGCTTGCCGGTATCGTACGCCCGTTGCGCAGCTTTATTTTCAAAACGCCCGACGAATACGGTATGACTTTTGAAAACTGGATGATTCCTTCACTTGACGGCGTACCGCTGGAAGCCTGGTACATTCCTGCCAAGGGCGGTGAGAGCAACAAACTGGTGATTTTCAATCATGCCCTGCCGATGTGCCGTGCCGGATTTCCCGGTCATTTCGGAATGCCGTGGGCAGGCTTCGATGCGGTGGAAATCGATTTTGTGATTCAATACAAACACCTGACCAATGCCGGTTACAATGTGCTGACTTACGATGTGCGCAACCACGGCAACAGCGGTGCGGCCAACAACGGCATCAGCGGTATCGGCAACTGGGAATGGCGTGATTGCGTGGGCGTGAAACAATTTGTCGATGGCCATCCGCGTTTGGGCAAAATGAGTGTGGCACTGTATAGCCAATGTATGGGCGGCAATTCGCAATACCGCGCCATCATGGAGTGCCCCGATCTTTTTGAAAACGTGAAATGCATGGTAAGCCCGATGGTGGTGTCGATGGCGGCGATTTATGACGCATTTTCAGAAATCCAGGGTGTGCGGCATTATCAGGAGCTGATTGATTTGGAGCTGCTGAAAATGGGCGCGTTTACCGCTGCCGAGATGACGCCGCATTTATGGGCGCATGCGGTGACCATGCCGACGTTGGTGGTGCAGGTACACGACGATGCCTGGACACGAAATCCGGAAGACGGCCAAAAAACCTTCGATTTGCTCGGCAGCAAAGAAAAAGAATTGCTGTGGATTCGCGATACCCCTTACCGCTTTAAAGACGGCTACAATTATTTCGGCCGCCATCCGGAAAAAATCTTGGCATTTATCAACCGTTATATGCAGTAAACATTACCCGGTTGCTTGAAAAAGGCCGTCTGAAAGCATTTATGCTTTCAGACGGCCTTGTTTCATTTTCATCACCCTTTTGTTTGAAAAACGTTATAATTCCTTCATTCCGTCCTGCACCGAAACCATGTCCAACCACCGCATCAACCACGAACCTGTTTTCATGCTCGCCGCCGCGCCGTGGCGCGAGAGCAGCCTGTGGCTGGAAGTGTACAGCCGCCGCTACGGGCGCGTGGCGCTGCTGGCACGCAGCGCCCGAAAACGCATGAGCGAATTGCGCGGAGTATTGGTGCCGTTTGTGCCGATGAGTGCGTCGTGGTACGGCAGCCAAGAACTCAAAACGCTGCACCGCGCCGAATGGCTGGGCGGTTGGCCGCAGCCGCAAGGTCGGGCATTGTTCAGCGGCCTGTATGTCAACGAGCTGATGCTGAAACTCACCGCCCGCGAAGACCCGATGCCCGAGTTGTACGACACGTTTGCTGCGACTATGCAAACCTTGTGCCGCGAGCCCAACCACATCGCCGCACTGCGCCGCTTTGAATGGCAATTGCTGCACCAATCGGGTTACGCGCCGGATTTGCGGCACGATGTTCACGGAAATGAAGTCGACCCTGATGCACAATATTGGCTGCGCCCCGAAGAAGCCTTGTTGCCGCTGGCTGAAGCCAACGGTTTGGACCGTCAGGCTCAAACAGGGATTGCGGTGAACGGCAGCACTTTAATCCAACTGCATCAAGGTGAATTTTCAGACGGCCTTAGCTTGCATCAGGCTTTGAAAATAAACCGTTTGCTGATTGGTTTCCGCATTCCCGAAGGGATTAAATCGCGGCAGGTGTTGCAGCAGTTACAGCAGTTTGATTTGAACCCGGTGTCGTTCGGGCGGCCGGAGCCGGCAGAAAACCCGCAGGCCGTCTGAAGCCTAAAAGCCCCTCAAACAACCTGTTTCCTTGCCCCAAAGAAAAGGCGAAACTTTAACTGAAACCTAACCCAAACCCAGATGGGCAGGCCGGGTTGAAACCGAACATTAATGTTGGTTTGACAGTATCAAAAGTCTGGCTGCCCTATCTTTTTTCAGACGGCTTGGACGGTCAAACAGGCCGTCTGAAACCGGATCAGCGAAAGGAAACCCATGTTATTAGGTGTTAACATCGACCATGTCGCCACCGTCCGCAACGCACGCGGCACGGTTTATCCCAGCCCGGTAGAAGCCGCGCTCATCGCCGAAACCCACGGTGCGGATTTGATTACGCTGCATTTGCGCGAAGACCGCCGCCACATCAAAGATGCCGACGTGTTTGCTGTAAAAAACGCCATCTGTACGCGTCTGAACCTGGAAATGGCGTTAACCGAAGAAATGCTGGAAAACGCGCTGAAAGTCATGCCGGAGGACGTGTGCATCGTGCCGGAAAAACGCCAGGAAGTGACCACGGAAGGCGGCTTAGATGTGTTGGCGCAGCAGGAAAAAATTGCCCGATTCACGCGCATGCTGACCGAAGCCGGTATCCGCGTGTCGCTGTTTATCGATGCCGACAAAGCGCAGATTCAAGCCGCTAAGGATGTCGGTGCGCCCGTGATTGAGCTGCACACCGGCGCGTATGCCGATGCGCATACGCCGTCCGAACAGGCGCAGCAATTGGCACGGATTGAAGAAGGCGCGTATTTTGCCGATGAATCGGGCTTGGTGGTGAATGCCGGACATGGTTTGACTATTCACAACGTCACGCCGATTGCCCGTATTGCCGCGGTTAAAGAATTGAACATCGGCCACGCGCTCATCGCCCAAGCCGTGTTTTTAGGCTTGCCCGAGGCTATCCGCCAGATGAAAGACGCGATGTTTAAAGCGCGTTTAGCAGCCTGATAATCTGCCGCGACGCCAACGCTTCAGCATAACGGCAGGTTTTAGACGGCCTGTTGATTTTTCACATGACAGTAAGGAAGAATCCCATGATTTATGGTATCGGCACCGACATTGTTTCCTTGAAACGCATTATCCGACTGAATAAAAGGTTCGGCCAAGCCTTTGCCGAACGCATGCTCAGCCCTGAAGAACTGATGGAGTTCCCCCAAGCCGGCAAACCGGTGAATTATCTGGCCAAGCGCTTCGCCGCTAAAGAAGCCTTTGCCAAAGCTGTCGGCACCGGCATTCGCGGTGCGGTGTCGTTCCGCAACATCGGCATCGGCCACGACGGGATGGGCAAACCTGAATTTTTCTACGCGCCGGTGCTGGAAAAATGGCTGAAAGAACAGGGCATCAGCCATGTCAATCTGAGCATGGCTGATGAAGAAGACACTGTATTGGCTTTTGTGATTGCTGAAAAATAAATATAAGAAGATGCGTTAGTAAAGCAGATTTTTACAACGTATTTTGTGAATGTAACGTTCAGACGGCCTTTGATGTTTCATAAGCCAGAAGGCCGTCTGAAATCATCTGTTGATTTTTATCCCAAACATCATGACTACCCAAGACGCCCGCCCGTTAATCCGCGTTGTTGCCGGTATTTTACTCAATGCCGATGGCGATTATTTGCTAAGCTCGCGCCCTGAAGGCAAGCCTTATGCCGGTTATTGGGAATTTGCCGGCGGTAAAGTCGAGGCAGGCGAAACCGGTTTTCAAGCCTTGCAGCGCGAGTTAGAGGAAGAACTCGGCATCCGCATTCATCATGCTACACCGTGGCTGACCAAAATCCACTCCTACGAACACGCGCATGTGCATTTGCGTTTTTTGCGTGTGGAAGCCGATGAATGGTCGGGCGAATTGCAGGCCAAGGAAGGGCAGAAATGGTCATGGCAGAAAGCAGGCGATTTTACCGTTTCGCCGATGCTGCCCGCCAATGGCGAGTTGCTGCAATCGCTTTCCGTGCCGCGGGTATTGTCAGGCCGTCTGAAAAGCGGTTTGCGCGGGTTTAACCGCATGGGCGAATATCGTGTGGTGCCTTATCATTTGGCCGATCCGCAGCATGAGCATGTTTTGATTGAGGAACCCGAATTGCGTGCGCAGGGCAAAATGCCGCAAGCGCAAAGCGTGTGGGTAGTAGTGGAAACCGCCGGACAATGGCGCAGTGTGCAGGATGCCGATGTGGCCGTGTGGCGCGTGCAAAACCAAACCGCCGCCCAAGCTGCTTTGCAAACCTTGCAGCAAGGCGTATCCATGCCCTTGGTGATTGCCGCTTTGCCCGGCTGGGCAGCACAATATCAGGCCCAATGGCAGGCAGCAGGTGCGCATGCCGTGGTGGTCGATGACGCGGTTGAGGCCGTCTGAAATGAGTCAAAACAAAAAGTTAACCATTGTCGGCGTGTTATTGCTGGTGTTTGCGGTCGTCAAGCTCACCGCGTTAGATTGGTGGCAGCAACAACAACCCCACGCGCAACAAGCCGAATGCCAAGTGACGCAGGGCTGCACGCTGCCCAATGGCGTGTATGTCAAATTCAGTAATCAAGTTTACGCCAAACAACCTTTTGACATTGTGTTGAAAAATGTGCCGGAAAATACCCGAGCCGTTACCGTCGGCTTCAGCATGAAGGATATGGATATGGGCTTCAACCGTTTCAATATCCGCCGCCAAACGGACAGCACATGGGCGGCCAAGCAAATCCGCCTGCCGGTGTGTGTGGAAAACCGCCATGATTATCTGGCTGACATCAATATCAACGGACAAGTCTTTCAGACGGCCTTCACGGCAGAATAGGCCGTTTGTAATCTGATTTTTGTTGGCTTTTGCAAAGATTCCGCCATTTATATCGTTGCCTTGTCAGTATCTGTCCGCCGTCCCGCTGGCGGGAAAGGATTGGGAACAGGTGGCCGGCAGACTGTCGTGATGAATGATGGTTGTTTGATGTTTCACGGCTTTCCCAAAAGAAATTTCAAACCGTTTTCATCAAGGCCGTCTGAAACACAACCGTTCAGACGGCCTGAGACGCGTGCCAAATTCCCTTCTTTGGCGGATTTCTCCGCACCCGGCTTCCGGAATGCTTGGCTTTTATTTGATATACCTGCACGTTCTCCGATGCCCTTGTTTTGGACTGCCCCCAAATTTGGAGCCTTGTAAAGGTATTATTGGCCTGTTCGATTCTAAAAAATCCAGAAAAATAAATACGTTAACTTCAGTAATCTACGCTATAATCCATCTCTTTATTAACACAGAAAGCCTGTGTAGCCGACCCAGAAAGGAATCACCATGACGCAATACGCCTTATTCATCACTTGCCCGCGCGGTTTGGAAACGCCGTTGGCCGACGAGCTCAAATCCCTAAATACTCAAGACATTCAAGCCACCGACGGCGGCGTGGCCTGCAAAGCGACGGTGGAGCAGGTCTACCGCATCAACCTGTATTCACGCACGGCCAGCCGCGTGCTGCTGCGCCTGACCAAAGGCAGCTACCGAAATGAGCAGGATATTTACAAATTAGCCAAGAATATCAATTGGTTTAACTGGTTTACGTTGGAGCAGACCTTTAAAGTGAAGGTCGAAGGCAAGCGCGCCAATGTCAAAAGCTTGGATTTTGTCGGCCTGAAAATCAAAGATGCGCTGTGTGATTCGTTCCGCGAGATTTATGATGCGCGTCCGAGTGTAGGAAAAATTCACCCCGATGTACGCGTGCATGTGTTTATGAACGAGCGCAATATTGAGATTTTTATCGACACTTCCGGCGAAGCACTGTTCAAACGAGGCTACCGCCAAGACACCGGTGAAGCGCCTTTGCGTGAAAACTTGGCTGCCGGATTGTTGTTGCTGGCCGGATACGACGGTTCGCAACCGTTTCAAGACCCGTTCTGCGGAAGCGGCACTTTGGCTATTGAAGCCGCATGGATTGCCGGCCGCCGTGCACCCGGTTTGATGCGCCGTTTCGGCTTTGAAAAGCTGCAAAATTTCGACAAAGCCGCGTGGGTGAAAATCCGCCGGCAAGCGTGCGAACAAATTGTGCTGGTAACCGCGCCGATTGCGGGTAGCGACAACGACCGCCACATGATTCGTGCCGCCGGATACAATGCCGAAGCGGCGGAAGTGGCCGAGTTTATCCGTTTCGAGGTGAAAGATGCGCAAAATGCCCGCCCGAACGGCGACAACGGCATCATGATTTCCAATCCGCCTTATGGCGTGCGTCTGGCTGAAATGCAGGCTTTACAGGCACTGTATCCGCAGTTGGGCTCATGGCTGAAGCAGCATTATGCAGGCTGGCTCATCGGTATGTTTACCGGCGACCGCGATATGCCGAAATTCATGCGTTTGTCGCCGAAGCGCAAAATCCCGTTGTATAACGGTAATCTGGATTGCCGTCTGTACCTGATGGATATGGTGAAAGGTTCCAACCGATAAGGCCAAAGTCGTCTGAAAACAAAAAGGAGACCCTTGCAAAATCCTCATCATTGGCATATTTTTTCGCAATAAACGTTCCCGAACGTTTAGCCTTATATTTGATATGGCTGAACATTTTGCGTTTGCTTGGTTTCGAACCCACACCCAAATCTCGGATCTGCAAAGGCCTCAGCTGGTGATTCAAAAAAAAATGCCACTGTTAAAAGCAGTATCTTTTGCTATAATTTGACACGATTCAACATTCCACCGCCACGGCCATGCCTAAAGCCACTTTTTACACCCATGTTTCACAGCCTGCCGTTTTCGCCTGCCGTTTGGCTGTCCGTGCCGTTCGTGACGGCGGTCGGGTGTTGGTTTGGTCGGATTCGGCCGACACACTCTCCCGCCTTGACCGCGATTGGTGGCAACAGGATGTGGAAAGCTTTATTCCGCATGAAATTTGGGAAACCAACCAAAGCATGCCGTCTGCCACACAGATATTATTGGCAACCGGCCACACGCTGCCCACGCTTCCTGCCGACATCACCATTTTGAATTTGTCCCCCGATTTTTGGCCGGATGCCCCACAACCGCCTGAGCGTGTTTTGGAAATCATCGGTACGAGTTTGGAAGATTTGGCTGAAGCACGCGAGCGTTTTCGGGCTTACCGCCAAAACGGTTTCGACATCGAACATCACAAAATGGAAGGTAAGGCATAACGGTTCAGACGGCCTGCATTGAATTCCATAGCGTCTGAAGTCCATTCATCACCTTTACAAATCCACCAATAATTTTTCAGGCGGCCTGATTCATTTTCAGGTAATCTAGGCTATAATCACACCTTCCTTTTCCATTCGAAGAAACAGTATTATGAACAAAACTTTCAAATTCAGTGCGCTGGCTCTGGCCGCCGCTTTGTCATTGGTTGCCTGTGAGAAAAAAGATGCGGGCATGACCCACGCAGCGGCATCGGCTGCTTCCGGCGCAGCAGGCAGCGTCGATGCCATCGGCACGCCGACGCAACAAGCCAGCTACGCGATGGGCGTGGACATCGGCCGTTCTTTGAAACAAATGAAAGACCAAGGCACCGATATCGACTTGAAAGTATTCAACGAAGCCCTGCAAACCGTTTATGACGGCAAAGAGCCGAAAATCAACGAAATGCAGGCTCAAGAAGTGATGATGAAATTCCTGACCGAGCAACAGGAAAAAGCCCAAGCCAAACGCGCGGAAGATGCCAAAACCAATTTGGAAAAAGGTGAAGCTTTCCTGAAAGAAAACGCAACCAAAGAAGGCGTGAAAACCACCGCTTCCGGCCTCCAATTCATGATGAAAAACGAAGGCTCGGGCAAGAAACCGACCAAAGATGATGTTGTGACCGTAGAATACGAAGGCCGCCTGATTGACGGCACCGTGTTCGACAGCAGCAAACAAAACGGCGGCCAACCGTTGAGCTTCCCGATTAACCAAGTGATTCCGGGCTGGCAAGAAGCCGTCCAATTATTGAAAGAAGGCGGCGAAGCAACCTTCTTTATCCCGGCCAAACTGGCTTATGGCGAACAAGGCGCGGGCGAGAAAATCGGTCCGAACTCAACCTTGATTTTCGATGTGAAACTGATCAAAATCGGCGGCGCGGAAGATATGCCTGCCCAAACTGAAGCGCAAATCGAAAAAATCCAATAATCCTCTGCGAAGGTCTCAGGCCGTCTGAAAAAATATTTTCAGACGGCCTTGTTGTATGAGGATTTTAATATATGACTGATTCACTTCAAAATGAATATATGGAGCAAGTCGGATACCCTGAATCCGACGTTTACCTGAAAGGGCAAATTTTACTCTAAATTTAAACGGTTTCTTTGCTTTTTAAGCAAGTGTCGGATTCAATAATCCGACCTACCTCATGTCGTCATGGTTTATTTAATCAGCGATAGCTTTATTTTATATAGTTAACTGTTCCAATAATGCCTGCTTGAGTGCGAATTGTTTTTTCGTGTTGCCCAAGTCTTCGCTATACACAGTAAAGCTGTCTTCAATCCGTTCGTCTAAGGTGGTGATTTTGGCATAGCGCAGGCTGACGTTGTGGTTGAAGAATACATCGGCCATATCTGCCAACAAGTGAGCGCGGTTGACAGCAATCACTTCCACGGTAAACCAGCCCGGATAATCTTCTTCTTGCGTGATGGCAACCCGTGGCGGAATCCCCATATACAGGCTGCGGCGGCTCAAGCGGTAATCGTAGTTTTGGTTTTCCAGTACCGTGTAGCCGTGGATAAAGCTGTTTAATTCTGCTTCCAATGCACTTTGGATATTCGGGTAATAAACCGGATCATGTTGTGACGGAATCTGCACGATAAAGGTGTCGAGAATATAATTGTGTTCGGTAATAAACACGCGGGCGGCCAGAATATCGAATCCGTGGCGGCTGAAAATGCGGCATAAGCGCGGAAATAGCCGCGGGCCATTGGGCATGAAAATCATCACTTGGAACGAATCACTTTTGGGTAAAATGCGGCTGCGTATCAGCGGCGTTTCAAAATCGTGCACCAAATTGGCGGTATGCCACAATACTTCGCGTGTTTGGTGGCGGATAAAATAAGTCGAACCCAATACTTTCCATAATTTTTGCTGTTGCTTTTCGGGAGCACCGGTGCGGGTGAGTAAAGCAGTGGCTTTTTGTTGGCGACGGCTCAATAGTGTGGTAGTGCTGTAGCTGTCGCCTGCTAAATAGCGGCTACTGGCGTGGAACAGGCTTTCTAATAGGCTGCTGCGCCATGTGTTCCATAGTTTTGAATTGGTGCCGCGAATGTCGGCTACTGTAAGCAGATACAGTGCGCACAAACGTTCGTGGGTTTGTACTTGCTCGCAGAATGCGCGAATGATTTCAGGATCTTGAATGTCTTCTTTTTGTGCGACGGTGGACATCAACAAATGATGCTTTACCAACCATGTCAATAATGCGCCTTCTTCTTTAGTCAGAAAATGGTCGTCTGAAAATTGCTTTGCGTCTTCAATGCCTTGGATGGAATGATCGCCGCCACGCCCTTTGGCAATATCATGAAAGAAAGCGGCTAAATAAAGAATTTCTTTTCTGTCGTAAGACTGCATCAGGGCAGAAGCAAAAGGGTGTTCGTGGCTGTGGTTATCTAAAGCCAAGCGCCGCATATTGTGCACTACGGCCAAGATATGATCGTCTACCGGATAAACGTGGAACAAATCATGCTGCATTAAGCCGACGATTTTTTCCCATGCCGGCAGATAATGGCCGAGTACGCCGTATAGATTTAAAAAACGCAACACATGAGTTAAGCCGTTGCCATTGCGGAAAAAACCGACAAAATAATAGCGGTTGGCTGGGTTTTGGTAAAACTTGTGATTTATTTTACGCGTTGCCGCCCACCATGCACGCAGGGTTTGCGGTTCAATGGCGTTGATGTCGTTGTGGTTTTGCCAAATCTGGATGATTTTGAAGATGTTGGTCGGCTGTTTGGTGAAAATGGATTTGTCGCGGGCGGCAATTTGGTTGTTGACCTGCATATAATCATCATCGATGCGCAAAGTTACGCGCATAGGGTCGGAATAGACGCGGCGTTGTAGCATAGGCAGCAAAATGCCGTTTAGCTGGTTAATGCTTTTTACCGCGCGGTAGAAATTGTGCATTAATTTTTCCGTTTTGTGGCGGTAGCTCTCGTTTATCCAGCCCATGTTTTCCGCCACTTGAGCCTGTAAATCAAAAATCAGGCGGTCTTCTGCGCGTTTGGCGCATAAGTGTAAATGAATACGGATGGTAGAAAGCTGCTTGTAGCCTTGCGTCAACATACAGGCTTCCAAACGGGTCAAAATGCCTTCTCGAATCAGAGCAGAAGGGCGGGTATTGAGCTTTTGCGCCTTGGCAATCCAAAGCATGGTATGAATATCGCGCAAACCGCCGGTGCAGGTTTTAATATTGGGTTCCAACACGGCACCCGAACCTTGCGATTTGGTGTGACGCTGTTTCATTTCCAGCAATTTGGCCTCGATAAAGGTAGAAATATCACGCTGCTTGTTCATGCGGGTGATACTGCGTCGCGCCAAATCTTCTTCACCGCATAAAAAGCGTGATTCCAAAAAGGCAGTGTCACCGGTGATTTCGTCTTCAATGCTCTTACATAATTGGGCAATGCTGCCACTTTTGACGGACGGCATCAGCTTTATGTCCCATAATGTCTGCACAAATTGGGTAATCTGTTCTTTGTGGTCGTCTGAAATTTCTTCAGACGACACAATCGCTAAGTCGATGTCGGAATACGGGTAAAGCTCATTGCGGCCGTAGCCGCCAGTAGCCAGCAGACACATGCCGCTGTCGGCCATCAAATGTTGCCAAAGTTGATGCAAAAGCTTATCGACGGCAGCACCATATTGGACAAAAAAAGCCATGGGTTGTTTTTTGCGCAAAAAAGCATCAATGGCATTTTGTTTTTCTGTCAAAAAACATTCGCGCATGGTTTGGATATCGGCAAGCATGGTTTTCCTTGTGCAGAGACGTTTCAGACGGCCTATTGGTTGGGATTTGTCATAAGATTCAGTAATTGTTGCGGTGGCAGCAGTAATTGGTATGCGGATATGCCTAAGGCCGCCGCCATTTTTTCAATATTGGAAAGAGCAATATTCCAGCGTTTGCGTTCTACGGCGGAAACATAGGTGCGGTCAAGGCCGCATTGACGGGCAAGTTCCTCTTGGGACCAGCCTTTATTTACGCGAAACAAACGCATATTGTAAGCAAGCACGGCGCGTAAATCATTTTCGTCGGGTAATTCTGCCGGCGGCGTGAGTTTGTTGCTCATGGTCTATCCTTTGTATTTATTATTACGGATTTTAATTTACCTCAGTGCAGAAGAAAAGCCAAAAAAAAGGGGGTGGCAAACATAGCCACACCCAAACACACACACATCAAGAGGAAATAGATTAAAAGGTAATGAAAGCAAGTTACTTCGGCCTTTTGTCAGCCTTTGCCTGAATTCAATAAATGAATTATAAATGAAAACTATTTTTAGGTTTTGATTCAAATCAACTTCGTCTTTTTTTCTGTTAAAAGCAATTTAAAACAGTTTGTTTTATGTTCTGCCTTAGATAACCAGGACAAATCCTGCGTTACCAATTATTTTAGGGGCTGAAGCAGTATTTTCAGAATAAAAGGCCGTCTGAATGTGAATCAGTTTCAGACGGCCTGAGATGATGTGGAATGAGTGATATTGGCTGCAGATTCAACCCAATTTTGCTTTAATCAAATCTTGCACTTGTGCCGGATTTGCTTTGCCCTTGCTGGCTTTCATCACGTGGCCGACAATGGCATTCAAGGCTTTTTCGTTGCCTGACTTGAATTGCTCAATCGCTTTGGCGTTGCTGGCCAGTACTTCATCCACCATTGCTTCAATTGCGTCGGTATCGGTGATTTGTACCAGGCCGTGTTTTTCAATGATTTGCTCGATTGATGCAGCAGGCTCTGCCCACATTGCCTCGAAGGCTTTTTTCGCCAGTTTGCCGCTTAAGGTACCGTCTGAAATTTTAGTTGCCAGGCCCGCCAAACGTAAAGCGGTAATCGGGCTGTCGGCTAATTCCAAGCCTGCTTTATTCAAAGCGGCGGCCAATTCGCCGTTCATCCAGTTTGCCACTATTTTACCTTGCTTGCTGGCGGTTGCGGCGGTTTCAAAGAATTCGGCCTGGCTGCGGCTGGCAGTCAGCAGCCGCGCGTCGTAGTTACTCACGCCGAAATCGGCCACGAAACGCGCCGCCATTTCTTTCGGCAATTCAGGCATGTCGTCGCGTGCTTTCTGCATTTGGTCGTCTGAAATGATAATTGGCAGCAAATCCGGGTCGGGGAAATAACGGTAGTCGTGTGCGTCTTCTTTCAAACGCATCACACGGGTTTCGCCTTTGTCGGGGTCGAACAGCATGGTGGCTTGCTGTACCTTGCCGCCGTCTTCTAAAATCTCGATTTGCGCTTCCACTTCATAATTGATCGCAGCTTCCAAGAAGCGGAATGAATTGAGGTTTTTGATTTCGCGGCGGATGCCGAATTCTGCCTGGCCTTTCGGACGCACGGAAACGTTGGCATCAATGCGGAACGAACCTTCGGCCATATTGCCGTCGCAAATATCCAGCCAGGTTACCAAACCGTGTAAGGCCTTGGCATACGCCACCGCTTCTGCCGCCGAGCGCATTTCCGGTTCGGATACCACTTCTAAGAGCGGCGTACCGGCGCGGTTCAAATCGATGCCGGTTGCACCGTCCAAACCTTCATGCACCGATTTGCCTGCATCTTCCTCCATGTGTGCACGGGTCACGTTGATGATTCTTACTTCGTCATCTGCCACGATTTCCAGCTTGCCGTGCTCCACAATCGGCAAATCGAGCTGGCTGATTTGGTAGCCTTTGGGCAAATCGGGGTAAAAATAGTTTTTGCGGTCGAACACGTTTTTCCGGTTGATTTTCGCATCCAGCGCCAAACCGAGCTTGATGGCTTTTTCCACCACCTCACGGTTCATCACCGGCAATACACCCGGCAACGCACATTCCACCACGCTTGCATGCGCATTCGGCTCGGCACCGAACGCCGTTGATGCACCGCTGAAAATTTTTGATTTGGTGTTTAATTGGACGTGGATTTCCAGTCCGATTACGGTTTCCCAAGTCATAGGAGTCTTTCTTTACATTAAAATATTTAACAACTGTATTTTATTATTCCACTACACCTTCATTCAACAAATGCTCAACAAAATGCTGTAATGATGTTAAGTTATAAACTCGTGGAATAATATTAAATGCTTCTTCTAATTTATTTTTTGCGGTTAGCCAGCCTTGGCCGTCTGTAATCCAAACAAATTCATAATTTGGATATTGATTGATTTTATGGCTTATATCTGAATATGCTCTTGCTACTTCATTTAGCTTTGAACCACCACTATTATAAAAATTTGTCTCAATTAAATAGGTTTTTTGTTTAGTTTTAATCACAAAATCAAAGCGCTTTACATCTGTGCCTAAACTAACAATTTCAGGGAATGCAGGATGATTTACTTCGGTCTGATATTTTATATTTGCTTATTTGCTGCTTCAAATTTTTGGCTTACCGCGATTGACATATTATCGCCACCGCGATTTTTTCTTGTATTGCTATCTAAGCCAATTTCAATACCGAAAACATAATCTACTAAATTGGTAACATCTTTATTATGAAAGACTTCTGATAGACCAGTTTCTTCAAGATATTCAAATATCTTTTCAGGTGAAGTGAAATAACTGTCCAGTAAAACTACATTACCGTCTGAATTGAAAGTTTTGGCTTTTTTATTTTTACGGATTGCTATCAATATATCTAACACATCAAAGGCTTTAGGGTTTTCTTCAAAAACTTCTTGAATCGCAAGACGTAAATCATTCTTGCCTATTAAGTAATTTAACTGATTCAATTTAATGGAAATTTTATTTACGTTTGTTCGCGCTTTATTAAAATCAGAAAAATAACCCAATGTGGCATTGGTTTCCATTAATTGAGAAATAAAAAGGTCAAAATTTTCAGACATTAATTTTCCTTAGTTGATATTTTCTGAAGTCGTTTTCCAGCCAATTCAAAAAATCCCGTTTTCAATTCACAACCGCGACCTTTATTAACAGATACCATCTGTCCGTTTTGACAGGTAAATCCATCATTAGACAGCAAATAAGGTGGGTCAACAAAAATCATATCAAAACAGCCATTAGGGTATTTATCCAAAATACGCCGCATGACGTTTAATGCATTTTCATTGTAAATGACCATGCCGTCTGAAACGTGTTTTTTCAAACCGCTTTGATAGGTTGCCGCTACTTCACGTAGAATATTAAATTCACTCGCCATAAATCGCCTACTTTTTGTCTGCTACTGCCTTTTGCCGCAATATTACGCTGCACATCAATCGTTTCAATCCGCGCACCTTGATAAATTTGACGGGTAAATTCGGTATCATGATTGGAAATCAACACTCCTTGTGATTGTTCGGCAACTTCTTTAGCTTGAACAGCCAAACGGTTTTGATAGCTTAAATCAAACCTATCTTTTGCATAGGCGGTAAATGAAGCCGTATTACTGAGTGGAACATAAGGCGGGTCGCAATAAACAGTATCATCATCGGTGGCTAATGCTAAGGTCGTCTGAAAATCACCACACATCAATTCAATACGGTCAGATTTGGCTATAAAACCGCGCATTTCCAATTCAGGAAAATAGGGCGATTTATAACGGCCAAACGGCACATTAAAATCGCCTTTGCTGTTGTAACGGCATAAACCGTTAAACGCGTGACGGTTTAAATAGATAAACAATGCCGACCGTCCAGCTATGTCATCGCTGTGATTGAATTGTTCGCGCAAATCATAAAAAAGGTGTTCCTGGTTATTTTTAGGGCTAAAAAATGAACGGGCATAATCAACAAACCCCTGTTTTTCCTGTTTCAGCATACGATACAGATTTATCAGGTCGCTATTGGTGTCATTCAGCAGATATGAATCAAAATCCAAAGCTAACGATAAGGAAGCCGAACCTGCAAATGGCTCAATCAGACGTTTGCGTTTAGGGCTGGGTAGATGGCTTTGGATAAATGGTGCTAATTTAAACTTACCGCCAGCCCATTTTAGAAATGGTTTACTCATTGGACAATCAGGCTACTTTTGCTTGATTGGCTTTGAGTCGCGCTAAAGCAGCAGGCGACATTTTAGCCATTTGTTCAGACGTAGCACGATCAAGGATTAATCCACGAGCTTCATCAATCAATTCTTCGAGCGTGGTTTCATTTTTATCTGCGCTATAAGACCAGAAGAAAGCGTTTTCTTCATCTTTCATTGATTCAATAAAATAAAAAATAGAATCTTGATTTTCTTCTGCATCGTGAACAATATGAACATCAAGTGTGCCTTCTTCGTTCAGCCCGCTATAAACTTCAATTTCTGTTTCGATATTTATGCTTGTCATTTCGTATCCTATATTCAGACGGTATGTAATAAAAGCCGTCTGAAAGTTTTGTTATCATTTATTTACTCAGGCGTTTTCTCATGCCAGTTGCTGTTAACCTGCACTTGATGGGCAACATTCAGCAATTTGGCTTCGTTGAAATAATTGCCAATCAGTTGCACGCCGATCGGCAGGCCGTTGCTGCTGAATCCGGCGGGCAGGCTCATGGCGGGCAGGCCGGCTAGGTTGACGGCGATGGTGTAGATGTCGCTCAGATACATTTGTACGGGGTCGTGAATGTCGCTGCCGAGTTTGGGCGCGGCGGTCGGGGCAACGGGGCCTAAAATCAGGTCGCAGCCTTGTAAGGCCGTCTGAAAGTCGTTGGCAACCAGGCGGCGCAGTTTTTGCGCTTTCAGATAGTAGGCATCGTAGTAGCCGTGTGATAACACATAAGTGCCGATCATAATGCGGCGCTTCACTTCGCTGCCGAAGCCTTCAGCGCGGGTGTTGGCGTACATTTCGTCGAGGCTGCCGAATTGTTGGGCGCGGTGGCCGTAGCGCACGCCGTCGTAGCGGGAGAGGTTGGTGCTGGCTTCGGCGGAGGCGAGTACGTAATAGGCGGGAATTGACAATTCGGTTTGCGGCAGGCTTACTTCGGCCATTTCCGCGCCTTGTATTTTCAATAAATCGATCACGTTTTGTAAGGCTGTCTGAACGTCGGCGTCGTTACTCTCGTCAAAGTATTCTTTCGGCAAGCCGATTTTCAAGCCTTTTAAGGGGTGGTTCAAGTCACGGGTGTAATCTTCTTTTTTGCGCGCCAAACTGGTGGAATCACGCTCATCGAAGCTTGCCATCGCGTTCAGTAGCAAGGCGCAGTCTTCGGCAGTTTGTGCTATCGGGCCGGCTTGGTCGAAGCTGGAGGCATAAGCCACCATGCCGAAGCGCGACACCACGCCGTAAGTGGGTTTGATGCCGGTGATGCCGCAATGAGAAGCAGGCTGGCGGATTGAACCGCCGGTATCGCTGCCTAAGGCGGCGGGTGCCAAGCGGGCGGCCACGACTGCTGCAGAACCGCCTGACGAACCACCCGGCACGTATTCGTGGTTCCACGGGTTTCGGGTGGCACCGTAAAATGAGGTTTCATTGGTCGAACCCATGGCGAATTCGTCCATATTGGTGCGGCCCAGCGTGACCATGCCTTCGTCCAACAGATTTTGTACAACTGTGGCGGTGTAAGGTGATACGAAATTATCAAGCATTTTCGAGCCGCAGGCACTCTTCCAGCCTGTTTGGCAGAAAATGTCTTTATAGGCAACGGGAATGCCGGTGAGCGCGCCGGCATTGCCCGCGGCAATCCGCGCATCGGCGGCTTGGGCTTCGGCTAAGGTCAGGTTTTTATCTAATGTGATATAGCCGTTTATCGCGGAGTTTTTTGCATCAATGGCATTCAAATATTCCTGTGTGAGTTCGGTGGCGGAAATTTGTTTGGATTGCAGCAATTCGCTGGCTTGTTTTAAGGTGTATTGAGGCATGATGGTTTCCGAATTTTTGTGTTTCAAACGGCCTTTCGTTTGAAATTGGTGCAGGCCGTCTGAAAATCAATTTATTCTTCGATGACTTGCGGTACGATGTATAAACGGTTACGTACTTCAGGTGCAGCAGTTTGGTATTCGGCAGCATGGTCGCTCTCGGTAACTTTGTCTTCGCGTAGGCGCAGAGCGACTTCGTGCGGGTGTGCCATTGGTTCGATGCCGTCGGTGTTGACGGTTTGCATTTTTTCAACCATGGTGAAGATGTTGTTCAATTCTTGCAGGGTTTGCACTTGCTCTCCGTCAGTTAAACGCAGGCGGGAAAGTTTGGCAATTTTTTCCACATCGTTTAAGGTTAAAGCCATAAAAAATCCTTGTCTGATAGCAAATCTAACCTTTATAGGGTATCATTGCGTTCATCTTCAATGAAATGAAGAATTATAACCGAAAATCCATCGGGGTGGCTTGGTTTATCAATCAAATGATGGCAGGCCGTCTGAATTATTGTGTCTATATGCTCTGAGAAGATTATTTAAAATAACACGTTAAGGGCGATTGCCCGAGATTTCAGGTATTTTCATGTTTCGTTTTTTATCCCATTTTCTTTCTAATGACATCGCCATCGACTTGGGTACGGTCAATACGCTGATTTATGTGCGTGACCGAGGTATCGTTCTGGACGAACCGTCAATTGTGGCCGTGCAGACGGGGCTGCCAAACGGTAAAACCAAGATTGTGGCTGTCGGTATGGAAGCCAAGAAAATGCAGGGGCGCGCGCCGCGTAATATTGAAATTATCCGTCCGATGAAAGATGGTGTGATTGCCGACTTTAATATTACTGAACGTATGTTGGGCTTGCTGATTAAAAAAGCAACTGGCGGCCGCATGATCGTGCCACCACGTGTGGTGATTTGTGTTCCGGGCGGTTCGACCCAGGTTGAACGCAAGGCAATTCGTGATTCCGCGTTTGCCACAGGGGCATCCAGCGTGCATCTGATTGAAGAGCCGATGGCTGCGGCTCTGGGAGCGAGTTTGCCGATTGAAGAAACTGCCGGTTCGATGATTGTTGATATCGGTGGCGGTACGACAGAAATCGGTATCTTGTCGTTAGGCGGTATGGCGTATTCGGATTCTGTGCGTGCCGGCGGTGATGCGTTTGATGAAAGCATTGTGCATTATGTGCGTCGTAAGCGCGGTGTATTGATTGGTGGGGCGACAGCGGAAGAATTGAAAAAGAAAATCGGTTCGGCATTCGGAAATGATGACATGAGTGCGGTACGTGTGAAAGGCCGCGATCTGTCGGAAGGTACGCCAAAATCGATTGCGGTAACGACCGATGAAGTCCGCGAAGCGTTAAGCGAGCCTTTGAATCAAATCGTGCGTGCCGTACGTTTGGCGCTAGAACAGGCGCCGCCAGAGTTGGCCGGTGATATTGCCGACCGTGGTATTATGTTGACCGGTGGAGGTGCTTTGCTTAAAGGCATCGATACTTTATTGGCTGATGCCACCGGCTTGCCTGTAGGTATTGCTGATGAGCCTTTGAACTGCGTGGCTTATGGTGCAGGTAAGGCCTTAGACTATATCGGCAAATGGGATGCTGTTTTCGCTGAGAATCCTTAACCGTAAAAGGTAGGTATGAAACAATCGTCTTTACGGTTTGACGGCGATACCAACAGTCGCAAGCCATTATTCAAGCTGGCGGTTTATGTGGTGCTTGGCATTGCTTTGATGATGCTTGACAGCCGCTTTGCCGCCGTTCAATCCATTCGTCAGGCGGGGGCAACCATTCTGTATCCGATACAGTGGCTGGCCAACCAGCCTGTCCGTCTCTATCAGTATGTCGGTAATCTGTCGCAATCTCAGGCCGCGCTTCTTGAGCAAAACCGCATTTTGCAGGAAGAAAACGGCCGCCTGAAAATCCTCTTGCAACGCGATAAAGTCAACCTGCGCGAATTGGGCGAGCTGAAAAAACTTTATGGCTTGCAACAGCGTGGCATCAGTGATGTGATTGGTGCGGAAGTAATTTCCAACGGCAAAGATCCGCTTTCAGAAAAACTGATTATCAATAAAGGCAGCAGCGATGGTGTCAAAGCCGGCGATGCAGTCATTGATACCGAAGGCTTAATCGGACAAGTCACACAAGTGCAGTTGAAGAGTTCTGAAATCAGTTTGTTAACAAGCAGCAAGACCATTGTTCCGGTGGTTGTCGAGCGTACCGGCGAGCGTAGCCTCCTTTACGGCGGCGGTACCAAACTGGATTTGCGGTATTTTCCGGTAGCTTCTGACTTGAAGCCTAGTGATATCTTATTGACATCAGGTTTGGATAGTGTGTATCCGACCGGTATTCCGGTCGCAACGGTCAATCAGGTGGTGCGTGTTTCGGGTACGCCTTATTATGATACGACGCTTACGCCTTTCGCCGCATTGCAAGGCAGCCGCTTTGTGTTGGTTTTGCCGCAACACATTGATGCGCCGACGGAACCTTAAATCACCATGAACGAATTTGACGATTCTTTCCACGCCGTGCCGTTGGGTATGGTGGTGGCAACCTTTATTGTTGCCATGCTGCTGGACTTCATGCCGTTTCCTTTTGACATGTTTTTCTGGTTGCCGGAATTGACTGCATTAACCTTGCTGTATTGGACCATGCAACGCCCGCAGGTAGTGGGCATGGGCGTGGCTTTTGTGGTGGGGCTGCTGGTCGATATCGGCACTGCTGCATCTTTGGGTTTGCATGCCTTGTCTTATACAGTAGTGGTGTTTTTTGTTTTTAGTTATCACCGCCAAATCATGCTTTACGGTCATGTGATGCAGATCTTAGTGGTATTGGCGGCTTTGTTGTGCAATCAGGCTGTATTAGTGGTCGCACGGCTGTTTTTAAATTATCAAATCATTACTTGGCAAAGTTTTATCGCGCCTTTTATCGGTGCGTTGCTTTGGCCTTTGCTCAGTCAGTTAATGCTGATTCTGATCAATATCAGCCGTGCCCGTCGATAAAATCATGTTGAAACGAAATTTATCCGCCGAACCGGTGAAATCCATACCTAAACAATCAGCCGCTAATGTGTCGCAATCAGATTCTGTGCTGCGGTTGTTAGTGGCTTTTGTACTGATTTTGGTTTTTTTCGCCTTATTGTTGGCACGTTTCGTCTATCTACAAGTGGCACGTTATGACGACTTTACTGGGCGTGCTTCGACCAACCGCATCACCATTATTCCTAAACCGCCTATTCGCGGAGAAATTGTTGATGTCAACGGCGTACCTTTGGCAAAAAATTATCCTGTGTTTTCATTAGAAGTGATTCCCAGTGAAATTGAAGGCAAAATGGATGATTTGGTAGAAGCCTTAGGACAGTATGTCCATATCAGCGAAACTGATTTGAAACGCTTTAAAAAATACCGTGAACGTTACCGTAAGTACGAGAATATTCCGTTAAAATTGAAGCTGACGGATGAAGAAGCCGCTAAATTAGCTGTGCATTTGCATGAATTTAAAGGTGTTGAAGTCAATTCGCGGACATTCCGTTCCTATCCTTACGGTGCGCTGACCTCGCATTTCTTGGGCTACATTGGCCGCATCAGCGACCGAGACCAAGAAAAACTGAGGGAGGAAGAATTAACCGCACTGTATCGTGGCAGCACCCATATCGGTAAGTCAGGTCTAGAAAATTATTATGAACACCAGCTTCACGGTTTGCCGGGCTATCAAGAAGTGGAAAAAGATGCGTACGGCAATATCGTGAAAGTTTTGAAAAATGTACCACCTAAGATGGGACAAACCTTGCGTTTGGGCATGGATATCCGCATGCAGCTTGAGGCCGACCGTATTTTGGGCGGAAAACGCGGAGCAGTTGTGGCGATTAATCCGCAAAACGGGGACGTGTTGGCATTTGTTTCCAAACCTTCATTCGACCCAAATTTGTTTATCGACGGCATTGATACGGAAACATGGAAATCACTGAATCAAGATTGGCAACGTCCTTTAATCAATCGTGTAACGCAAGGTCTGTATCCGCCGGGTTCAACCTTTAAGCCTTTTATGGGCATGGCATTTTTGGAAAGTGGCAAATTGACGCAATCAACCGTGTTGCCTGCTCCGGGTGCGTGGGGTATTCCCGGTAGCCGGCATTTATTCCGTGATGCCGTGCGCAGCGGCCATGGTTCGGCTAACTTGAGCCGCGCGATTCAGGTTTCATCGGATACCTTCTTTTATCGTGCCGGCTATGAATTAGGCATTGATAAAACGCATCCTTATTTGGCTGAGTTTGGCTTGGGTGCCCAAACCGGTATCGATTTGCCGAACGAATACCGCGGTATTTTGCCGAGCCGTGAATGGAAAGCTAAGCGATTTGCCAAAGCCAAATCTCCTTCGGTACGCGAATGGTTACCGAGTGAAATGGTGTCAGTGAGCGTGGGGCAGGGTTATAACGCCTATACCCCTTTGCAGATGGCACATGCAACGGCTTCTCTGGCCAATAACGGCGTGGTTTACCGGCCGCATTTGGTAAAAGAAGTTTTGAATTACAACGATCGCGAAATTACCATCATCAACCCGAATCCCGAACGTACCATTCCGTTTAAACGTAATAATTTCGAATACATTAAAAATGCCATGGTGAAAGTATTGAAACCTGGTGGTACGGGCTACCGTATCGGCACAGGTTTGGCATACAGCATGGGCGGTAAAACCGGTACAGCCCAGGTCGTACAAATCCAGCAGGGTAAATCGTATAATGCTGCTGCCTTGCGCGAACAGCATCGTGACCATGCATGGTTTATTTCGTTTGCGCCAGTTGACAAACCGGAAATTGCTATTGCTGTTTTGTTAGAAAACGGCGGCTGGGGTGCCAATGCAGCACCATTGGCACGAAACCTGACCGATTTTTATATGCTGAATGTCAAGCAAAATCATTTTCCGCCAGAATCTGAAGCATTGGTGAAACAGGCTACCATTGGAGTCCAAGAAGCCAAACCGGTTCGACCTTCGGTTTTTCAGACGGCCTATCAGCACCATCAATATTCCGTAAACGGACAACCGGCAAAGGAAACGCCAAATGACTGAACATCAAAGCGGCAGTTGGGCGACGAAAATCAGACAAACAGTGTGGAAACCGATTGATCCGTGGCTGTTTTTTGCGATGTCGACCGTGTATGTCATGAGTCTGTTTTTACTGTATTCGGCCGACGGACAAGAATTCGGTCAATTGGAAAACAAAACGCTGCACACCGTTATCGGCTTTATTTTATTGTGGGTAGTGGCGCAGATTCCGCCTAAAATGGTTGCAAAATGGGCGTTGCCGATTTACACCGTCGGTGTGGTGTTATTAATCGGTGTGGAAGTGGCGGGGGTGACGGTCAACGGTTCAACCCGCTGGTTGGATCTCGGCATACGGATTCAGCCGTCTGAAATCATGAAAATCGGCTTGCCAATGATGGTGGCGTGGTTTTTTCAACGGTTTGAGGGCAGACTTCGCTGGTGGCACTATCTTGCCGCTTTCGGCTTGATGGCGATGCCGGTGGCTTTGATATTGAAACAGCCTGATTTGGGTACAGCCGTATTGATTATGGCTTCGGGTATTTTTGTGGTGTATTTTGCCGGTTTGCCATGGAAAATTATTTTGGCTGCCTTTGCGGCATTTGTTGCCGCCTTGCCTCTGCTGTGGAACTACGGCATGCGCGATTATCAGAAAACGCGCGTGTTGACCTTGTTGGATCCGACTAAAGACCCTTTGGGTGATGGTTATCATATTATTCAGTCCATGATTGCCATCGGCTCGGGCGGTGTTTGGGGCAAAGGTTGGCTCAATGGCACGCAAACGCATCTGGACTACATTCCCGAAGCCACTACCGATTTTATTTTTGCCGTATTTGGCGAAGAATTCGGCTTAATTGGCAATATTTTATTACTGCTGGTGTATTTGGTGATTTTGGCACGCGGTTTATACATTGCTGCCCGCGCGCAACATCTATACAGCCGCACGCTGGCCGGTGCGCTGACCATGACTTTTTTCTGTTATGCCTTTGTGAACATGGGTATGGTGAGCGGTATTCTGCCGGTGGTTGGTGTGCCGTTGCCGCTGGTGAGTTACGGTGGAACTGCGACTATTTCCATCATGATGATTCTGGCTTTATTGATGGGTATTGCCAACGAACAAAAATTACCACGGTCGAAAGAAGATTCTTAAACAAGGGATAAGTTATGGAATTGGGTGTTGAAATCACCAAATTGATTGTTGCATTCATGGTATTGATCAATCCGTTTAGTGCCTTATCGATTTACCTGGATTTAACCCGCAACCACAGTACGCGCGAACGTCGGAAAATTGCTAAAATGGCAACTTTGTCGGTGTTTATCGTTATTTCTGTTTTTGCGGTCAGCGGTGGTTTTATTTTGAAACTGCTGGGTATCAGCGTCGGCTCATTCCAAATCGGCGGCGGTATTTTGGTGTTATTGATTGCCATTTCGATGATGAAAGGCGACGACAATCCGGCTAAACCTGATTTGGGTACGGGTGAAGGCAGGGAAATAACTATTGTGGCCAAGCCCAAGGATAATGTGATGTCGTTTGCTGTCGTGCCGATTGCGATTCCAATGATGATTGGGCCGGGTGGTATTTCAACGGTGATTATTTATGCATCCGCCGCGCAAAATTACTGGGACGTAGTGAGCATTATCGCCACAGGATTCATTATCAGCCTGTTTTGTTATATAGTGTTGATGGCTTCAGCAAAAGTGAGCAAATGGTTGGGCGATACCGGCTTGAGCATTCTCAACCGCATCATGGGTATGTTGTTGGCTGCGGTATCGGTGGAGATTATCGTGGCCGGATTGAAATCGATTTTCCCTCAATTGGCATAGCTAGGAATAGAGCGTTGGATTATGTCAGGAAGATTTCAGCTATGCTTTCATCAAAGGTAGAATGTCCCCCAATTTCTTAAATTGAGGAGGAATGGAGTATCTTTGGTCATTAAGCTTTAAAGACAGAGAAAAAATACGGTCATTTTAGAAAAAGTTTCAACCTATTACAAATAAATTATGATTTCGGAAATAAATGCGCCATGGCGCTTTCTTCCTGTTTAATGCGCACCGCTAAGATAATCAAATAAATCGGTAATCCAATCAATGCAGTATATTTTGCTTGGCAGAAAAGTGATAAACCAATTAATTCAGGGATAATGTTTAAGAAATAATTTGGGTGACGTACATATTTGAACAAGAAAGAGCGGTTGATTTTATGTTCAGGTAAAATATAAAGTTTTACTGTCCAAATCTCCTTCAGTTCATGAATCACATAAAATAGCATTGCAAACGCAAAGACCAAAATTGCCAGCCCTATTTGTGACGTGCTGTCGAATGACGTATTTTGGTTGTTGGCTTCAATGATTGCTGCGAGATAAAACACAATATGGGCAATGGATAAGAGCGCGGAATTGCGTTTACCATATTGTATCGCACCGTTTGCAATCAGTACTTTTTCATGGCGGATAGAAATAGACAGACTATAAAAACGGATCGCTAAAATAAAGGCAAAGGTGATATTGATAAATAACATGTGGTTATCCTTAATGTAACTATATTCCAATTAAGTGGCGTAATATAACAAAAAATCCGATGATGTGGCATGAAAACACGCCTTTATTTTGAACGTTCATTGCTTTTCTTTTTCTTGTTTGTTGATTCATAAGAAAAAATAACCTTTTATCTCTCTTAGGTTTCCGCTATTTTCAGCCTACTGAAAGTCAGGTTAAGTATAGCAAAGCTGTATAATAAAGCAATATCTAATATAAATATAAATGCTATATAAAATATATATCTTTAATAATATCTTTAATATTTAAAAGAATTTATTCTTAAGCATTGCTATATATCAGCCGTCTGAAATTTGGGCGTAAAAAATCCCGCACTTGGCGGGGTGTGATGTGAAAATACCGGTTGAAATTCAGAAAATCGGGGATTTGTGTCCAATATCGGATAGATGGGTAAAAAAGCCTGCGCAAGGCGGGCTGGGGATTAAAGTGATTGTTTGGGTATTTGGACGTTATGGCCGTAAATCATAATTTCCGATCCTTTGGTTTTGTTATATGCGCAGTAGGATAAGAAATATTCATCCTGACGGTAATTTTGGTAAATGGATTTAATTTCCAGGCAATTATCGTATGAAACAATCCAAGGGATTTGAATATTTTCTAAGGCTTGGCAGATTTTGACATGGTCATCATGGTTGTAGAAATTGCGGTATAACCCTTGACCTTTAACATAATAAGGCGGATCCAAATAGGTAAGGGAAGGTTGGGGTAATATCCGGTCAACTTGGTTGAGAAGTTCAAATGCATCGAAATTGTAAACATGGATATGTTGCGCGTATTCGGCAATACGTAAAATCTGTTTGGTCAAGCGCTCTTTATTGAAACGTGCGTTTAATTTATATTCACCGCTTTGGGCTTTGCCTCCAATTACTCCGGCTTTAAGAATGCCGGAGCGATTAGTGCGGTTCAGATAGAACGCTGAAAACCCATGCTCTAACCAGGAATGGTTTTCAGGTTCTTTTAAAATGATTTTTTGTTTTTCCCATTCTTCAATTGAGATAGGCGTTTGCTGGAGTTTGGCCAAGAAATTATCTGTATCGTTGACCGTGGATTGCCAAAAGTGGTAAATGGCCAAATCAGCATCGTTGATATGAATATCGGAGACATATCTGTTGAAAAGCAAATTTAAGGCAACACCAGCCCCGCCTGCAAACGGCTCAAGGTAATGTCCGCCTTGCAGGTGGTTGGCTTCGATAACTGACTTCACAAAGGGTGCAAAAACCCCTTTGCCGCCCGAATAGCGCAATGGGGTAAGGGGCCAAGACCTTTGCAAAACCCTCTTAAACCCCATGCAAAGTAACCATAGTTACCAAATGGCGTAATACGTCCCAAACCCCTAAAATCCTCTAAATTCCCTTTAAGCCGAATTTAGAGGGTTTTCTTCATGAGCAGCTTGTTCAAACAAACTACCGAAACCATGATTGCCAAACATATTGACCGCTTTCCATTGCTTAAAAACCACTTCATTACCGGCCGGCAGCCCATCACCAATTATCCCGAACAGCAAAAAGGCCGTTATGCCCGTCACAACGGCAGCCGTCCCCCTTGTTCATGACTGTCCGTGTCCAACGCCGTTTTACCCGGCCGATGGCACAGCCTATCCGACCCCGGACACAAGCACCGTTACCCGTATTGGCTTTTATCTCTTTTGTGGTTTTGACGAACCCGACACACCCGGGCACA
>NZ_PXYY01000069.1 GCF_003013245.1 Neisseria iguanae | reverse complement strand
CGCTGCGCCGGTTGCGGACAGGTCTGCCTGCCGTGGGTGTATCCGTATGCGGGCAGCCCGGGGGATGCGGGTTTTGGGGTGGGGAGATACGTGTTACACAGGGGACATTTATATCTTTGCCTGCCGTTTTTACGGCGGTTTTTCACCGGGCTGTTTTGATGGCAAAAAGGACGCTTTTTATAAACATTGGCAAAAAACCGCCAAAAGGCCTGTATGATAAGGTTTCCGGCGGTTTTTATCATCCCTAATATCTAATAGGCTTGTTTTTACTCAATTGATTATTAAAAAGGCCGTCTGAAACAGTATCAGTTTCAGACGGCCTTTGATTCATATTTCTACATTTATTCGCGGTTGCGTCCCATATCGGCTGCAGCGGTAAACAACACGTCGGTTGATGAGTTAAGCGCGGTTTCGGCCGAATCTTGCAACACGCCGATGATGAAGCCGACGGCAACCAC
The DNA here is from genome assembly GCF_003013245.1 of Neisseria iguanae. GTDB lineage: Bacteria > Pseudomonadota > Gammaproteobacteria > Burkholderiales > Neisseriaceae > Neisseria > Neisseria iguanae. The sequence goes on along the minus strand of NZ_PXYY01000069.1, from coordinate 13,380 downwards.
CTGCATGGCGACATCATTGGAAATACCGAACAAAGCACATGCCATCGGAATCAGCAGCAGCGAGCCGCCCGCTACGCCGGAAGCACCGCAGGCACCGGCAGTTGCCACCAAGCTCAGCAGCAGCGCGGTCAGGAAATCGATCTGAATACCCAAGGTATGCGCCGCCGCCAATGACAATACGGTGATGGTAATCGCCGCGCCGCCCATATTGATGGTGGCACCCAGCGGAATCGAGATAGAGTAGGTGTCTTCGTGCAGGCCGAGTTTCTTCGCCAAGGCCATGTTTACCGGAATATTGGCTGCAGAAGAGCGGGTGAAGAAGGCGGTCACACCGCTTTCACGCAGACAGGTCAGCACCAGCGGATACGGATTGCGGCGGATTTTCCACCACACAATCAGCGGGTTCACCACCAAAGCGATAAACAGCATACAACCGAGCAATACGGCAAGCAGTTGGGCGTAGCTGGCCAAGGCGTCGAAACCGGTTTCAGCCACAGTAGATGCCACCAAACCGAAAATACCCAAAGGCGCAAATTTAATCACCCATTTCACCACGGTGGAAATCGCGTCGGCTAAATCGGCCACCACTTGACGGGTGGTGGCCGAGTCATGGTTGCGGATGGCAAAGCCCAAGACCAAACCCCAAGCCAGAATGCCGATGTAGTTGGCGTTGGCCACGGCATTCACCGGATTGGCAACCAAGTTCATCAATAAGGTTTTTAATACTTCGACAATGCCGGAAGGCGGCATAGTGGAAATGTCGCTCGCACTCGACAGGATGATATGCGTCGGGAACATCATACTGGCAAGGACAGCTACCAAAGCGGAAACGAATGTACCGATCAAATACAGGCCGATAATCGGTTTGATATAGGCCTCATTGCCTTTACGGTGTTGCGAAATGGCGGATACCACCAGGATAAACACCAAAACCGGTGCCACAGCTTTCAATGCGCCGACAAACAGATTGCCGAGTAAGCCGACGGCCAAACCCGCATTGGGGGCAATCCAGCCGACAATGATACCGAGCACCAAGCCGATGGCGATTTGCTTCACCAAGCTGACGCTGTTGACAGCGTTCAGAAGAGGGTTTTCACTGGACATTATTCATCCTTGTATTAAAAGTATGTTAAGAATAAATTACATTCTAAAATAAAACCTTACCTTCGGTGAGAAATTTGATTCAAGATTCGATAATTTGGCATAAAATTTTATTTTTTTGAAAATTAAAAAATATATAATTAATAATACTCTTATATTAAAATTGGATTGTGATGGAAAATTACATACACCAGCACATTCGATTACTTCATCACAAGTGTTGTCGACAAAGTAAATGGCGTTGCACCAACCGTTTCAAATTTTGCGCACAGTCGATAACAATCGGTATAAACAATACTGTCGGGCTTAACCTGCTCCCGGATAATCGGCTGCAGCGTAGCAGTTTGTTGTGTTGCCAACAGATACGGTATAAATCCTGCCATTGGGCTCTCAAAGTCCGGATACGGCGACTTTTCCTGCCGCGCCGCGTTCGTGCTTTCCTTTACACCTGTCCTAAAATAGCTTTCATCTGCTTTTATATTTATCATCAGACATTTCCGGATGGTTACTGTTTGGATAAATCGGCAATCCCGACCGATGAAAACAGTAGGCGGCAGCATTACGGCAATTTCGGCTGCCGTGCAGGCAGTTGATCCGGCAACGAACAGTTTCACGGGTCCGTTTTGTTTGGTATGTGCTTAATTGACTTTTTCTCATCAGGTAATTTTAAATGATTTGGAATAACCCTGATTGTCTAGGATAACCCCTACATATTATAGTATGGGTGAAAAATTGCTGACGATTTTCGCGCTTGGCCCGGATTCAGGATTTCCCGGCAGCTTAAAGTCCTTCAAGCGTAGGATTCGGCAGTTAAAAGAAGGCATAAATAGTGTTATAATTGCAAATCTCTGAATTTCCGCAATATCTAGCAATATGAACAAGCTGACTCCGCCGATTCTGTTTACTACGCTATCACTGGCCTGCATGCAGGCGTTTGCGACCGATGCGTTTGAGCCCAAGGCGGATGATTACGAGCCTGTGACCGAAACAGAGCGTGTCCAGCCACCCGGTTTGGATACTGAAACGGTCAAACTTAATCCGAAATATCCGGTGAAAATCGAAACCGACAACAGCGAAATCAAGGAAATAGCGGAAACCCATTTGCCACTCATTACCCAGCAGCAAGAAGGGCTGGATAAAGAACAAGTGAGGTTCTTGGCGGAAGAAACGCCGGAAAACGTCAAAACCATGTTACGCACCAAAGGTTATTTCAACAGCCGAACCAGCATTCGCGACGACCGTACCAACGGCGGCTATGTGGTCAATATCCAACCTGGGCCGCGCACTAAAATCGATAATGTCAGCGTGGCGATTGTAGGCGATATCTTATCTGAAGGGGATGTCAGCGAATATTACAAAAACGCCATGCAAAACTGGCAACAGCCGGTGGGTGCCGATTTCGACCAAGATCGCTGGAGCGGCAGCAAAACATCGGTGCTCTCGGCAGTGACGCGCAAAAAATACCCGCTAGCCAAGATAACCAATTCGCAGGCTACAATCGATCCCAACCGCAATGCAGCTGATTTGGCCGTATTGGTAGAGAGTGACCGGCCGATTTATTTCGGCGATTTTCAGATTACCGGCACTAACCGCTATCCGGTCAATGTTGTGTCCGGCATGGCGCGCTTTGAGCCGGGGGATCCTTATGATTTGGATTTACTGCTTGATTTCCAACAGGCATTGGAGCAAAACGGCCACTATTCCGGTGCATCGGTGCAGGCCGATTTTGATAACCTCAACCAAGACCATGTGCCGGTGAAAGTGAATGTGAGCGAAGTCAAGCTGCATAAATTGGAAACCGGTATCCGTTACGACTCGGAATACGGTTTGGGCGGTCGTATCGCTTACGACTACTATAATTTGTTCAACCGCGGCTATATCGGTTCGATCGTGTGGGACATGGACAAATATGAAACCACATTGGCCGCCGGTCTCAGCCAACCGCGTAAAAGTAACGGTAAATACTGGACAACCAACCTTGCCTACAACCGATCGACTACACAAAATCTGGAAAAACACGCGTTAACCAGCGGCGTGTGGTATGTGCGTGACCGCAATAATATTGATGCCCGCGTTGGTTTGGAATTCATCACCGAAGAGCGTAAAATACCCGATACCGCTTACGATTTGGGCCGCAGCCACACCACCATGCTCACGGCTTCATGGAAGCGGCAGGAGATTGAAACCGCACTACGTCCGGAAAACGGCTACTATCTCGACGGTAAAATCGGTGCGAGTTTGGGTAAGGTCTTGTCATCCACCATGATTGCGCGTGCCCATGCCAGAGCCGGTTATTTCTTTACGCCGGAAAACAAAAAAATCGGCACGTTCATCGTGCGTGGACAAGCCGGTTATGTCTATGCCAACGAAGGCGAAGAAGTACCGTCGAGCTTATTGTTCCGTACCGGCGGCGCTTCATCTATCCGCGGTTACGAGCTCGACAACATCGGTTTGGCCGGTCCGAACGGTTCGGTATTGCCGGAACGTGCAATGTTGGTGGGCAGCTTCGAATATCAATATCCGTTCACGAAAAGTTTTTCCGGCGCAGTATTCCACGATGTCGGGGATGCGGCACCGAATTTCAAAAAAATGACCATGAAACACGGTACCGGCTTGGGCGTGCGTTGGTTCAGTCCTGTGGCTCCGTTCTCATTCGATATCGCTTACGGCCATCAGGATAAAAAAGTGCGCTGGCACATCAGTCTGGGTACGCGCTTTTAATGGTTCGGACAGTCTTCAAATTGTCTGAATCAGCCCTACCTTGCGGCAGAATACCAATATGATGTTCATACGGCCTGTATCAAACACATCAAGGCCGTATGAAAATAACCTCTTATTTCCTGTATCGTATCACCATGACCACAGAACAAGCTCCTTCCGCTGCGGTTGACACGCCGCCGCCCTCTTTTGAAACGCCGCCTAAGCACAAATGCCGCTGGCTGCGGGTTTTGTCATGTCTGGGGTTGTGTGTGTTGTTGTGTCTGTTCGGCTTAGCGGGGTGGATTACGGGTACCGAATCCGGCTTGCGCTTCGGTTTGTATAAAATCCCGTCATGGTTCGGCGTCAACATCAGCTCAAAAACGCTGCAAGGCACCTTAATCGACGGCATGCGCGGCGACGAATGGCTGATTGAAACCAAAGGCGCTGACATCAAAATCAGTAAAGTGACGCTGCAATGGGTGCCGTCTGAATTGATCCGCCCGAGTCTTCATATTAAAGAACTGATTCTGGGCGATATCGCCATTGTCACCAAACCGACGCCACCGAAAGAAGACCGGCCTTCCGATAATCTGCCCGATAGCATCGACTTACCGGTAACCGTGTTCATCGATCGTGCCGAAACCGGTAAAATCACCGTCGGTAAAAGCTTTGATGAGCAAACCATTTACATCGAAAAACTCAAAGCCGCCTACCGCTACGACCGCAAAGAACACCGCTTGGATTTGACCGAAGCCAAATCGCCTTGGAGTGAATCGGCCGGCGCGGCGGTTGTGAGTTTGCAAAGCCCGTTTTCTCTCAATACCGCCATTTACACCAAAGGCAAATTGGAAGGCGAAACCATACACGGTACCACCCGTTTTTGGGGCAGTCTGAAAGACGTGAATACGCAAATCCTGCTCGACGGTGAGAATGTGCATTTGCACGCCCATTCTATTCTGCATCCGTTTGCCGGACAGCTCAACGACAGTGTCGGTGAAGTGCATGTCAAAGGCATCAACATCAATCCGGTGGCATTTTTGCCGTCGCTACCCAAGGCCGACCTGACCTTTGATGCCATCCTTGTCCCTTCATTTACCGACGGCGTTGCCTTGGACGGTGCTTTGGACTTGGCCAACGCCCAAGCCAGTTTCGCCGACAACAACGGTATTCCCGTGCGTACGGCCGTGGCTGAATTTACCGTCGATGAACAAGGGGTGGTCAAAATCAACGAAGCGGTTTTCGATTTGCTGCAACAAGGCCGTCTGAAAGCCGCAGGCAGCATCGACACCGTTAAGCAGCAATTGGATTTGGCAGTCGGCGTGGAAAACGTGGCTGCTGCCGATGCTGTGCAACAAAATATTGCAGGCCGTCTGAACGGCAAGATTAATGTGAAAGGCGAAACTGCTTCGCCGGATATTCATTGGTCGCTTGCCAGCGGTTTCGCCCGCACCACCGGCTTGCTTTCCATCCTCACCGACAAGCTCCAAGGCCAGCGCACGATCAAACTTTCAGATGTCGAAATAACGCCGCAAGACAGCGGCAAACTCACTGTCGGAGGCGAGCTTCAGCTATTTAAAAATCAATTGTTTAATCTCGATATTGTGAGTAAAAATTTTAATCCGGCGAAACTGGATAAGCAGCTTCCGGCAGGCAATATCAACGGCATGGTCGCGCTGACCGGCGAGCTGGACAACCAGAAATTCGGCGGCAAAATGCAGTTCGGGCCGAGTATGCTCAACGGCGTGTCGTTGAGCGGTAACGCGGACATTCTTTATGAAAACCAACACCTGCCGCGTGCGCTGACCGACATCAAGCTCGGCACCAACGTTATCAACACCAGAGGCAGCTTCGGTAAAAAAGGTGACCGGCTCAACCTCAACATCAGCGCACCGGATTTGTCGCGCTTCGGTTTCGGCTTGAGCGGTTTACTCAATGCCAAAGGTGATTTGGCAGGTGATCTTTCAGACGGCATCAAAACCTTGGAAACCGATTTAGCCGGTCAGGCGCGTGCCCTGCGTGTGGGCGATTTACTTAATGTGCACCATTTGGATTTCAAACTCAAAGGCTCGCCCGATGTAGCCAAACCGCTCGCCGTCGAAGTGGCCGGAAACCGGATTGTGTTCACAGGCGAAACACCGGCCATGATCGATGCGGTCAACCTGACGGTGAACGGTACCGGTCTGAACCACCGCATCCGTGGCGGCGGCAACATGATTTTGGAAAACAAACAATACAAACTCGACATCGATGCCAACGGCGGACTGAATCAAGCTCTTGATCAATGGAAAGGCATGGTAAACGTGTTCGACATCAGTGGCATGTTCAACCTCAAATTGCAAAACCGTATGAATTTGGAAGCCGGTACAGAACGCGTGGTCATGAGTCCGGCTCGATGGGCGGTAATGGGCGGCACGTTGAATCTGCAAAGCTTTGTGTGGGATAAACAGGCAGGCATCACCACCAAAGGCAGCGCACAAAACCTGCACATGGCCGAACTGCACAATTTCTACCAGCCGCCAGTCAGCCATAATCTGGTGTTGGGCGGAGATTGGGATATGTCGTACAGCGAAAATGCACGCGGTTATTTCAATATCGTACGTCAGGGCGGTGACGTGATTTTGCCGCAAAATAACCAGCCTTTGGGTTTAAGTACCTTGTCCTTACGCACCCGTTTCCAAAACAACCGCATCGATGCCCGGCTGGACGGCAACAGCCGTTTCGGCCGCGTGGATGCTGATATCGGGATTAACCAGCAATTCGGCGGCACTTTGGCCAATGCGCCGCTTACCGGCCATATGAACGCCAATATTGCAGATTTAGCGGCGTTGCGTCCGTTGCTGCCCCCGTCGGCACAAAACCTCAGCGGCAGCTTCAGCGGCTCGGCCAATTTAGGCAGCCGCGTAGCCACGCCGAGTATCGTGTCTAATTTGAAGCTCGACACCAACTACGGTCACAGTGACGGTACAATCAATATCGGTCAGGGCAACAGCTTCGACACCTCGCCGTTAAGCGGTCGGATTAATCTGAATGTGGCCGATTTGGAAGTGTTCCGCAATTTTATTCCGGTCGGACAAACCATCAAAGGCCGTCTGATTAGCTCGGTGAATTTGGGTGGAAGTGTCGGTAATCCGCTGTTTAACGGCACACTCAACGGCAACAATCTCTATTACCGCAATCAAGCGCAAGGTTTGATTTTGGACAACGGCGTATTGCGCTCGCGTCTGCAAGGCCGCCATTGGGTTATCGACAGCCTGAAATTCCACCGTGGCGGCACGGTCGAACTGAAAGGCCGTGTCGAATTGGAAGACATGAATCCCGATGTCGATGTCGATATCATGTTCAACAAATACCGCACGCTTTCCCGCCCGAACCGCCGCTTGGCGTTGAGCGGCAATGCCAAAGTGTTGTATAACGTACAGCGCGGTGTCTCTTTGGTGGGAGCTTTAAAGGCCGATTTCGGCCAATTCGGTTTCCAAGATTCCTCCATGCCGAATTTGGATGACGATGTGGTGGTGTCAGGCGATCCGCCTAAAGAACAAGCTGCCACCACGCCGATTTTCATGGATTTGGATTTGGATTTGAATGACAGTGTGCATTTTGTCGGTGAAGGTTTGAACGTGACCTTAGGCGGTACGTTGAAACTGACCTCCCGTCCGGGCGAGACAATACAGGGCATCGGCGCAGTGAAAGTCATCCAAGGCCGCTACAAAGCCTACGGTCAGGATCTGGACATCACCAAAGGCACCATCTCCTTTGTCGGCCCGCTGGACAATCCAAACCTGAATATCCGCGCCGAGCGTCGTTTGTCGCCGGTGGGTGCGGGCGTGGAAGTATTGGGCAACTTGAGTAATCCGCGCATTACTTTGGTAGCCAATCAAGCTATGAGCGAAAAAGACAAACTGTCGTGGCTGATTCTCAACCGCGCCAGCAGCGGCAGCGACAGCGATGAAGCAGTATTGGCCGCTGCCGCAGGCGCATTTTTAGCCGGACAGCTCAACGACCGTTTGGGTTTGGTGGATGATTTCGGCATGACCAGCAGACGCAGCCGCAACGCTCAAACGGGCGAACTCAATCCGGCCGAGCAAGTCTTGACCGTAGGCAAACAATTGTCGCAACAGCTGTATCTCGGTTACGAATACGGTTTGACCAGCGCAAATCAATCGGTGAAACTGGTTTACCAACTCACCCGTGCGATTCAGGCAATTGCCCGTGTCGGCAGCAAATCATCAGGCGGCGAATTGAAATACACCATCCGTTTCGACCGCTGGCTTAAATCCGGCAAAAAAACCGAACAGGAAAATTTAGAAAAAGAACAACAACCTTAATTGTCAGGCCGTCTGAAATATTGACAGATTTCTTGCCGACGGCTCAGACAGCCTTTTTATTTGCGGCCTTTTTATTTTTTGATTTCATCCGCGAGAACAACGCATGGAACCCATCATCTTAGATGGCATCATGGGGCGCGAGCTTCACTAACGTAGGGCATCGTTCCCCCAATCTGAATAGTGTACCGCTTTGGCCGAAGCCCCGCCATTGTGCGTAAAACCCATGCCGATCATATTCGCGCGGGTACCAAAGTGATTACCGCCAACAACTATGCCGTAGTGCCGTTTCATATTGATAAACAACATTTCGCCCAAAAGCCGAAATTTTGGCCGTTGCCGCAGCAAATTCGTCCGCTGAGCAAAAGCAGCAAACGCGTACAAATTTGCCGTCTCGCTGCCACCTTTGTCCAGTTCTTACCACCCCGATTTGTTTGATTCTGCCGCCGCGCCGGAATTGGCGCGTCTATTAATCAGCAGTTTGAAAACATAACGGTATCTGGCTGGCGGAAACGCAAAGCAGCATTGCCGAAGCCCGGTTTTGGTAATGCTGCCTTCCAGACGACGGCAAGCCGTTTGGAGTGTCGTTCACTTTAGAAGACACGAAGGAACATAAGGCTGTCTGAGAAGTCGGAAAGGTTTCTGAAATCATTCAGACGGCCTGCTCCATGATATAGAAAAAACTACACAAATCCAGTACAATACGCCTAAAATTCTGAAAGCACAAAAATCATGGAAGCTGAAGTTATTAATCAGTTGAACAATACCTTAGATGATTTGGAACAGCGCAGCACCGACATCCGCGTATACATGGATTACCAAGGCAAGAAAGAACGCTTGGAAGAGGTCATCGGCCTGTCGGAAGATCCGGAATTATGGAACGACCCGAAAAAAGCTCAAGAAATCGGTAAAGAACGCAAAATCCTTGAAGGCATCGTGTTGACCCTCGACAATATCGCCAGCGGCATCGACGATAACCGTATGCTGATTGAAATGACGGTTGAAGAAAACGATGAAGAAGGTTTTTCCGCCGTGCAGGAAGAAGTAGCCGAGTTGGAAAAACAAATGGCCGATCTTGAATTCAAACGTATGTTCAACCAGCCGGCTGATCCGAACAATTGCTTTATCGACATTACAGCCGGTGCAGGCGGCACAGAAGCGGAAGACTGGGCAGGCATGCTGCTGCGCATGTATTCGCGTTTTGCCGAACGTCGCGGCTTCAAAGTGGAAATCCTCGAGGAAGACGAGGGTGAAATCGCCGGTATCAACCGCGCCACCATCCGTTTGGAAGGCGAATATGCCTACGGCCTGTTGCGCACTGAAACCGGTGTACACCGCTTGGTGAGATACTCGCCGTTTGACTCCAACAACAAACGGCATACTTCGTTTTCATCGGTGTTTGTATACCCCGAAATTGACGACAGTATCGAGGTTGAAATCAATCCGGCCGATTTGCGCATCGATACCTACCGCGCATCCGGTGCGGGCGGTCAGCACATTAATAAAACCGACTCCGCCGTGCGCATTACCCACGAACCGACCGGCATCGTGGTGCAATGCCAAAATGACCGTTCGCAACACGCCAACAAAGCGGCGGCGATGGACATGCTGAAAGCCAAGCTGTATGACTTGGAAATGCGCAAACGCAACGAAGAAAAACAAGCCTTGGAAGAAGGCAAATCCGATGTGGGCTGGGGCAGCCAAATCCGCTCGTATGTATTGGATTCTTCGCGCATCAAAGACTTGCGCACCGGCTACGAAGCCGGCAACACCAAAGCTGTATTGGATGGTGATTTGGATGGCTTTATCGAAGCCAGCCTGAAACAGGGTGTGTAAAGCGAAAATGAGGTAGAGGCCGTCTGAAATGTTTCAGACGGCCTTTCGGATTGAACTCAATCTGTGTATTGTGCTCCAAATAAGTTTATTCCATCTTTCAATGAAGTTATGCTGAAAAAAATCGCTGTATTTTTAGGGTTGGCCGTGTGGTTGGTTTTATTGGTGTTTGTATGGCTGCTCTGGCAAGACTACCACTATACCAGGCAAACCGTTGATTCTGTCCGGCCTGCGGATAAAGCAGTTATTCTTTCGACTAAAGCTTATGAAAACGGACGTCTGAATCCTTGTTTGGTGGCGCGTGTGCACGCCGGTGTCGAATTGTATCAAGCCGGAAAAGTGAAAACATTGGTGATGAGCGGCGGGATAAACCGCGACCATCAATACGGCTCACGCAATATGCAGGCGATTGCTGAAAAAATGGGCGTACCGTCTTCCGCCATCTTACAGGAAGATCAATCTGTCAATACATTTGAAAATATTGTTTTCAGCCGCCCAAAGATTGAAGACAGTCAAAATGTGGTCATTGTCAGTGCCGGATTTCATCTGCCGCGTGCGCGCCGGATGGCGGAAAAACAATGGTCGCAAAACATTCAGCTTTATGCCGCACCGCATTGTTCCGAGCCTAATGGCGGTTATGCCTATTCCATTACCCGGGAAATTGGCGCAATTATTAAAAATGGCCTTAAAGGACATTATTAATTTTTCCGTCTGTTTCAGACGGCCTTTTTTCCCTTATGAAAATACAGAAAATGTTGCTTTATCTTATCGCGGTCACGCCGGCCCGCCCTCTGTGCCATATACCGCAGCGAATAAAACGCCATACGCCAATCGGGACAGCATCCGCCGCAAAAGCCGATGTGGCGATGATGTTGGGTAATAGGCGCGGCAAGCCCAATCCGTGTTTGCGTAGCCGTGTCGAGACGGAGATATGACTGTATCGTGCAGGCAAGGCGGACTATTTGCCGGTGAGTGGCAGTACTGATGCCGACGGTAGCAAGCAAGCCAAAGCCATGCGTAAAATGGCGGTGAAACTGGGCGTTCCGTCTGAAAAAGTATGGCTGGAAAACCAATCCCAAAACACCCATCAAAACATCAAATTCAACATCTTGCTCTTATAAAGACCAAAACAACACATCATTGTCAGCGACAGCTTTCATTTGCCACGCAGCGTGCGGCTGGTGAGGTACCAAATGGCCGGATAAAAACCTGCAAATCTTTACCGGCCGCAATTGCGGCGATTCGCAGGCCGTGATGTGGCGCAAACGCATCCGAGAAATGTTGGCGTTGGATCATCATTGAGACAGCGTCGTCTGAACATTTCAGACGGCCTTTTCTTACATAAAAACAAACCATCAATCAATCTTCAAAGCCGACCGCATAAGTTCGCCTGTTATCGGGATTTTTACGCAAAATTCGCGTATAATTCCCCCCAATCTTACGGACAACAGCCGTCTGAATCAAAAATCAGTAAATCATCACATTTGAGGTGCCGCCTTTTTTCTATCCGAAATCCACACATTCCCATAGGAAATCCGATCATGATCAACCCCATTGCTGCCCTTTCCCCATTAGACGGCCGTTACGCCAAATCCGTTGAAGCGCTGCGCCCGATTTTCTCTGAATACGGCCTGATGAGAGCCCGTGTCAAAGTCGAGCTGGAATGGCTCAAAGCCTTAGCTGCCGAACCGAAAATCAGCGAAGTGGCGGCATTCAGCGACTTCACCATCAAAGAAATCGACGACGTGATTGCCGGATTTTCGCTTGACGACGCCGCTGCGGTGAAAGCCATTGAAGCCACCACCAACCACGACGTAAAAGCCATCGAATACTGGCTGAAAGAACGTTTTTCCGGGGTACCCGAAGTGGCGGCGGCGAGCGAATTCATCCACTTTGCATGTACCAGCGAAGACATCAACAACCTTTCCCACGCGCTGATGCTGCAAGAAGCCCGCGAAACCGTGTTGCTGCCGAAATTGGACGAAATCATCGCCAAGCTTACCGAGATGGCGCACGAATTGGCCGCCGTGCCGATGATGAGCCACACCCACGGCCAACCGGCTACACCGACCACCGTCGGCAAAGAAACCGCCAATGTGATCTACCGTCTGCAACGCCAAACCGACCAGCTGCAAGCGCAGGAGTTTTTAGGCAAAATCAACGGCGCCGTCGGCAACTACAACGCTCACATGGTGGCTTATCCCGATGTCGATTGGGAAACGCATTGCCGCAACTTTGTCGAAATCAACCTCGGCCTGACTTTCAATCCATACACCATACAAATCGAACCGCACGACTATATGGCCGAATTTTTCCAAACCGTCAGCCGCGCGAACACCATTTTGATCGACTTCAACCGTGACGTATGGGGTTACATTTCACTGGGCTACTTCAAGCAGAAAATCAAAGCCGGTGAAGTGGGCAGTTCAACCATGCCGCACAAAGTCAACCCGATTGACTTTGAAAACTCCGAAGGCAATCTGGGTATGGCCAACGCCGTATTGGGTTTTTTATCAGAAAAACTGCCGGTTTCCCGCTGGCAGCGCGACCTTACCGACAGCACCGTGTTACGTAATATGGGCATAGCCGTGGGCTATACCATATTAGGTTTCGCCGCCCACCTGCGCGGCCTGCACAAATTAGAGCCGAACCCTGCCGCTTTGGCCGCCGATTTGGATGCTACATGGGAACTCTTGGCCGAACCGATTCAAACCGTGATGCGTCGCTACGGTGTAGACAATCCGTATGAAAAACTGAAAGACCTCACCCGTGGCAAAGACGCCATCGCGCCGAACGTGTTGAAAGTGTTCATTGATTCGCTGGCAATCCCAGCCGAAGCGAAAGCCCAATTACTGGCACTGACCCCGGCGTTGTATGTGGGTAAGGCTGAGGAATTGGCCAAACGCATTTGAGTGTTTGCCAGATGATGACAACAGGCCGTCTGAACGAGATGTTCAGACGGCCTGAGATGTCAGAAACAGCTGCGTTGTTTACACAACAGATTGGGCAGTGAAGCCTGTAAAACCCCGAAAAGCATATCACCTTTCAAATCCTTATGCGGCTTAACCGGATGATAAAAATTCACAAAACGGCATAACGCCTTTTGCTGACGTTCCGAATCCTTAAACGCAAACTTATCCTGCCCCATTTCCATTAAGTTGCGGATAACCCGCTCTGCTTGACGTCAGTCTGTGGCCGGGCAATACGGGGAAACCTGTTTTGCACACAGGCAGCCGGAAACGGATGTGCCGCATTGCCCCGATATTTCCATGCCGTGATCTGATGGTATAGGGTCAGCAATCGATTACATCGCGCAAAAGAACCTTTTACAGCACCGGCAGCGGTACGGCCAGGCAAAATGGCGGCATACCGCCCTCTCGAAAAATCATCAATGGCAACAAACAGGCAATCTCTTGGGGCGGTA
>NZ_PXYY01000068.1 GCF_003013245.1 Neisseria iguanae | reverse complement strand
GCCTTTTACTGTTCAGGATAACGGGCAACGGGTTGCCGGCCGGTAATGGCGTGGATTTTAAAGCGGTCGATGTGCCCGGCAGGCGCGGCTTCGGCGGTTTGTTTGAAAAAGCGGCCCATGGGGAGAACCCTCTAAAATCCGGTTTCAAAGGAATTTAGGGGATTTTAGGGGTTTTGCAAAGGTCTCAAACCATTAAATTCGATTTGCTGCAGGCATAGTGCGACAGCGGAGTGGGGCATCGATTTCATATAAAACGCTTTATCACCTAAATAATCGCTGACGGCATCAATATCAGCTCGAAAGCGTAGGTTTCATCGCGGTTGTGGCGGCCTCAGCCTCGAACGTGCAACTGATTGGTGAGTTGGCCGGACAAGCACGGATAGAAACCAAACCCTCTGCTTCTTCTTGCGGCAAGCCGCGCAGACATCCATCACTCGTTATTTGTCTGTCGGATCGATAAAGACCGCGTAATTGCTGGCCCGCTGCGGTTGGGCCAAACAGTGGAAAGCTTCGTCCACGGCTTTTGGGATTTGGCCAACTGTTTGTCCAAACCCATGCTGCGGTAAAATTGAAGGCGGTGTAGTGCTATCTCTTATATGGCGGTGCCGCATATCAGGTCGGATCAACCGTTTCAGACGGCATAAGCCGACCTTTGCCTACAGGCAAGATTTATACTTATTTTGTGATCGCTTTTGTCGGGAATAATCCCAATTCGCCTGCTGAGGATTCGCCTTTTACATCGCCGACAAACAGACTGACTTTGGCTTTAAAAGCTTCTACACCGGCACGATCTGCCATAAAGTTTTCAAACTGTTTTAAGTTGGCGTTCGGGTATTGCCAGATTTGCTTGTAACCTTTCGGGGCGGCCACATCTTCCCGCACCGACCACACCACACGTTTTCTTGGGTGTCTTTATCCAACAGCCAGCTCAAGTAAAGCTGTGCGGCGGCCGGGTGTTTGGCATCTTTTAAAATTGCCGCACGTTGTGCCCAAGCCACGAAGCCGCCCTTTTTCGGTAAGGCAAATTTAGATGCCGCAGAAGGATCGGCTTTCAGCATACCGTCGGTCGAGAACGTTGCCGCGTATTTGCCGGATTCGACGCCGTCTGCCGGAGCTTGTGTACCGCGCACGAAATGCGGTTTGTTTTTCATTAAATTTTCCAGCCATGACCAGCCGTTTTCATCAATCGCCTGTTTGTACCAAAACAATACCGCATCATCGTCGTTCGGATAGGTTGAGATAATTTTGCCTTTGAGCTGCGGGTTCAAATAGTCTTTCGCTTCGTTCGGTGCTTTGATGCCGCCCAAGGCTTTTTGGTTGGTGACATTGCTGAACGCATCAACAAATACGCCTGTCCACGCGCCGTCTCGATCTTTAAAATCAGGATAAACTTTGTCCCAACCGATCGGTTTGTACGGCATCAGTACGCCTTGCGCTTTCCATTGCGGGAAGTCTTGTAAAGTTTGTAACTGCACCACGTCTGCTTTGACGTTATTGACCACAATTTGGTAATTTACGCGGGCATCGTGGATTTTACTGTAATCGACGATGGTATCCAGCGTCATGCCGGGGAAGCGTTTTTCAAAAGCGGCTTTGATGCCGTTTTGTTGTTCAGGTGTATCGCCGCCGGCATAGACTACCAGCACGCCACCTTCTTTTAAAGCGGCTTGGTAGAGCTGGTCAAGCGTGCGGTTCTCCACGTCAACAGCGTGGGCTAGGCTGGAAATTATGGCTAAGGCAGCGGCAGCGAATGTAGCCAATTTTTTCATCATGATGATCCTTTTAATTGGTGTGAATTTCAATAGGTTAAAACATACCGCGGCCACTGGCAGTTTTTTCCGGTACGGCTTGGATAACATCCCAGTGGGCGATGATTTTGCCGTCGTTGTCCAATTGGAAAATATCCACCACTGCTTCACCGCGATCTTTCGCATCCATTTTGCTGTGAACATGCAGCCAGACCAAATCACCGTCGGCAGACACACGTTTGATTTCGGCACGTGATTCAGGATGCTGTTTTAAAAACGGGGCAAATGCCTCCACGAATGCCTGTCTGCCGTCGGCAACTGTCGGATTGTATTGTGCATAGGTTTTGCCGATGTATTTTTCGGTAGCTTCGGCTACTTTGTGCTGGTTAAACGCCATTTCGTAGAATGCCAACACATTGGCTTTATTGCGTGCCAATTGGCTTTGTGAAACTTGTGTTGTAGCTTGCCGCTGCTCAGGTTTAACTTGTTCGACTTGTGTACAAGCAGCAATACCGACGGCTGCGGCAATCAATAAATCCTTCTTTAATTTCATCTTGACTCTCCTGTTAAATGTATCTGTTATTGATGGTTGCCATTATAATGAAATAATTGCTATGATAAATACCATAAATTTAGCATCACAGTTTCAAAAATTGAAATAATGGACAGAATCACCGCTATGCGCATTTTCGTTGAAGTCGCCAACCAAGGCAGCTTTACTGTCGCTGCTGATAATCTCGACCTCTCCCGCCCCATGGTAACACGCCATATTGCCGCTTTAGAAGAGTGGCTTAATATCCGCCTGCTGCAACGCACTACACGCCAAGTAACACTCACCGATGCAGGCGAGCGGGCATTAGCGACGTGCAAACAGATTCTGGAATTGGCCGAACAAGCAGAATGGGAAGCCGATGCGCAAAACGGCGAACTGCGCGGCACGGTGCAGATCAGCAGCATGACTGCATTCGGTAGCAGCCATCTGGTACAGGCAGTCAGCGCGTTTCAGCAGCACCACCCGAAATTACAGGTGCGAATGCTGCTTTCTGACGAGCCGGTCAATATCATTAGTGCACGTATTGATTTGGCAATTCGTGCGACCCTGACGCCCGACCCGTCACTACATGCCCGCAAGCTCGCTCCGTGTCGCTCGCTGCTGGTCGCTGCGCCACACTATCTCGCCAAACACGGCATACCGGCTACACCACAGCAGCTTACCGAACACCGCTGTCTATCGCACGATATGGTCAACCGCACCCTGTGGCGACTCTCTCGTGACGGCGAACATCACGATTTAAACCTAAACAGTGTGCTGACCATCAACGAAACCCAAGCGCTGATGCACGCCGTGTTGGGCGGTGCGGGCATTGCGATGCTGCCACGCTATCTGGCTAACGAATCCCTTGCCAACGGGGAACTGGCCAGTCTGCTTACCGACTGGGATTTGCCCGAATACACACTTTACGCTCTGTATCCATCGAAAGACAAACTGTCGCTGGCGGTGCGGCAGTTGTTGGATTTTTTGGTTGGACAGTTTAACGGAATGGATTGGTAGTGTGATGACGACAAAGGTTTATCGGATTTCATGCCAAACCCGAAATTCACCACCGGGCAATTTTGATATACCGGTTTACAAAAGACCCATGATTATCAGGCCAAATTCCTGCAAGATATCGGCGTGGATTACAATATCCAAACCAAATCTTTTGCGTTTGAATTGTGTCTGATGACGAAATCAAACCTTTATGTTGGTATCTTTGGATATCGATGTTTTGATGAAAAACACTTCCACCCTCCCTATTTTCCAACCTTGAACTAACCGGCGGCGGCAAAATGACCCTGCCGCAACTGGCTGCGTTATTGAAATCGATTACCCCAAATCCCGATGTGTCGAGCTTGCCCTCACCGGATATCCGCCGTTTGACGAGCATCATCTGCATGTGTCTGCGCATTCTACATTTACCTAACTCGAAGCTTTACTGAAATCCGGGGGCATTTCAGCGGGCTTGGCCTTTAATCCGACTGAAAAACAGCGTACAATCACACGTTTATTTTAAAAAAATCCTGATATTTTTCAGACGGCCCGAACCTTATTAATCCGTTCAAACAGGCCGTCTAAAACCTCAAAGCACACAATGTCCAACATGATTTACCCCAAACAATACGACGTGATTGTGGTCGGCGGCGGCCATGCCGGTACCGAAGCCGCGCTAGCTGCCGCACGTATGGGCGCGCAAACGCTCCTGCTCACCCACAACATCGAAACCCTCGGTCAGATGTCGTGCAATCCGTCCATTGGCGGCATCGGCAAAGGCCATTTGGTGCGCGAACTCGATGCGCTGGGTGGTGCGATGGCCTTGGCCACCGACCATTCGGGCATCCAGTTCCGCCGTCTCAACGCCAGCAAAGGCCCCGCCGTACGCGCCACCCGTGCGCAGGCCGACCGCATTTTGTATAAAGCCGCCATCCGCCACATGCTCGAAAACCAGCCTAATCTGGAGCTTTTCCAGCAGCAGGTGGACGACATCACCCTCGACGGCGACCGCATCAGCGGCGTGATGACCGCCATGGGCGTGGAATTCAAAGCGCGCGCCGTGGTATTGACCGCGGGCACGTTTCTGGCAGGCAAAATCCACATCGGCCTCGAAAACTACGCAGGCGGACGTGCAGGTGACCCTGCCGCACAAGGCTTGTCAGGCCGTCTGAAAGAATTGAAGCTGCCGCAAGGCCGTCTGAAAACCGGCACGCCGCCACGCATTGACGGGCGCACGATTAATTTTTCCCAACTCACCGAGCAACCGGGTGATACGCCTGTGCCATTGATGTCGGTTCGCAGTTCGGCTGACATACACCCGCGCCAAGTGTCGTGCTGGATTACCCACACCAACCTTCAAACCCACGACATCATCCGCTCCGGCTTCGACCGCAGTCCGATGTTTACCGGCAAAATCGAAGGCGTCGGCCCGCGCTATTGCCCCTCGATTGAAGACAAAATCAACCGCTTCGCCGATAAAGACAGCCACCAGATTTTTCTCGAGCCCGAAGGCCTAACCACGCACGAATACTACCCCAACGGCATTTCCACCAGCCTGCCGTTCGACATCCAGCTCGCCCTCGTTAGGTCGATGAAAGGGCTCGAAAACGTCCATATCCTGCGTCCCGGCTACGCCATCGAATACGACTATTTCGACCCGCGCAACCTCAAAGCCAGCCTCGAAACCAAAACCATAGCAGGCCTTTTCTTCGCCGGCCAGATCAACGGCACGACAGGCTACGAAGAAGCCGCCGCCCAAGGTCTGCTGGCAGGTGCGAATGCCGTGCAATCCGTACGCGGACAAGAGCCGCTGTTGCTGCGCCGCGAACAGGCCTATTTAGGCGTACTCGTTGACGATTTGATTACCAAAGGCGTAAACGAACCTTACCGTATGTTCACCAGCCGCGCCGAATACCGCCTGCAGTTGCGCGAAGACAACGCCGACATGCGCCTCACCGAAGACGGCTACAAAATCGGTTTGGTCTCAGACAGCCAATGGCGTGCGTTCAATGACAAGCGTGAAAACATCGAGCGCGAAATCCAACGCCTGAAAACCACTTGGTACACTCCGCAAAAACTCGCCGAAAGCGAGCAGGAGCGCGTGTTCGGCCAAAAACTTTCGCGCGAAGCCAACCTGCACGACCTCCTGCGCCGCCCGAATATCGGCTACACCGCCCTGATGACCCTTCCTGATGCCGCACCCGGGCAAACATTAGCCGCCGATGTGGTGGAACAAGTAGAAATCCGGGTGAAATACCAAGGCTATATCGACCGCCAAAATGAAGAAATCGAAGGCCGCAAAGACCTTGAAGCCCTCAAGCTGCCCGCCGACATCGACTACGGCAAAGTCAAAGGCTTATCAGCGGAAGTGCAGCAAAAGCTCAATGCCCACCACCCCGAAACACTGGGTCAGGCCGGCCGCATTTCCGGGGTAACACCCGCTGCCGTAGCCTTGCTGATGGTGCATTTGAAACGCGGGTTTAAGGATGCGAAATAGCGTTTTACTGCGTACCGAAGCCGTCTGAACGGCTTGATCAGGCTGGCCTCTGCACCTATATTATCCGGCATGGCCGAATCACCAAACAACTGTCTGCCCTGTA
This sequence comes from Neisseria iguanae, assembly GCF_003013245.1. GTDB lineage: Bacteria > Pseudomonadota > Gammaproteobacteria > Burkholderiales > Neisseriaceae > Neisseria > Neisseria iguanae. Next base: position 8,073 of record NZ_PXYY01000068.1, on the reverse strand, counting down.
CCTGGGCGTATCCGCACTTGGTCTGCGTCGCTGATTTTCGAACAGAAAAATGCGTATGCGAGACAATACTCAAAGAGGACGGTTTTTACACCCTGCGCCGGCAAAACCACCAACCGGCGCGGCAAGGTCAGACACCTTGCGCCCATGTTCAACCCGGCAGACGGGTTTTATGCCGAAAAAATGCCGCATGATGAAATGAGGACACTCCCCCGGTTGTTTGCTGACTCCGCCAGACATCTTCAACACCCATTTGAAAAAAACACCATGAACGAACAAGATTTGGATTTGGACAACTTAGACGATTTACTCGGTGGTTTTGACGGCATGGCCGTTGAAGGCGACTTGGACGCGGAGAGCGAAGACGACAACTGTGTTGGCGGCGCGTGTAAAATTTAAGCGGCAACATATATAAAGATATAGCCGATTAAATGAACCATAACGGCATGGAGTAGATCAGACCCTTGAATCCGACACTTGTTTAAAAAGCAGGGAAGCCGTTTACATTCAAGGTAAAGTTTGCCCTTACGGGCAGGTTGTATGCGAGGTATCCGTCCTGCCCCATTATGTTCACTTTTAACTATAAAAGGCCGTCTGAAAGCGTAACCTCACTGCTTTCAGAAGGTCTCCCGACCGGTTTCTCTACCGTAACCTGCGTATTTTGCATACTCAGAATCTCCAAAGAGCCGCGACCGATACGGCGGGCGTAGTTGATGTCGTTAAGCAGCGACGACGTTTGCCAGCCGTTTAATTCGTCATTTTTCAGTTTCACCATCACGCGGCCGCGGAAGGTTTCGAGCGTCTCAGTGTGTACACTCAATTGCTGCATGAGCGCGTCACGCTCCGCTCCGGCTTCCATACCGCCAATGCGGCGGAACAGGCGCAGGGTTTTGAACACATGGCGGCGCAGACGCAGATAATCACATTCGGCGGCCGAGCCTCCGGCAGTCAAATACTGCTGCATATTTTTCTGCAAGTGCTTGCTTTCTTTGACTATCTCAACCATTTGCCAAGCAGATGAAAATGCACGGCCGAGTTGTTCTTGTTGCACTTTTTCTTCCAAATCCATCTTACCGGCGAAATCTAAAATCGCACTGTAAAGCGGCTTGATTTGCCGTTCGTAAACTTGAGTGGCACCAAGTTCTAGCGGTGTTGGTGGAGCGGGCAGGTTTTGGCCTTCATCAGAATCATCCCTGTAAAAGGCAGCGGCCGGTACATAAATCGCGTGGCACATCGCTTCAATGCTGGCGCGTCCCAAATGGTAAACCTCTTTTTCCACCGCTAGCAGCGCGGTATCATCGGCGCGCAGCAGGTTGCCGTGCAGATAGCGTGGTTGCAGCACGGCCTGATTTTCCGGCAGCAATACGTCCCCGGCTGTTTTATCCGGCAGCCAGCGTGGCAACAGCGTGGCAAAACGGTCTTGCAGTTTCCAAAATATTGCGATGCCCAGCAGGTTAAACAAGGTATGAAACATCGCCAATTGCAGCAGCGGAGTCATGCCCCACCATTCGCCCGGCAACAGCACCAAACGCGTCAGCGGCCACCACAAAACCAGCGACAACGCTGCCGTTACCATGTTGAACACAACATGCGCCAAAGCCAAACGCTGGCCGTTGCGGTCGCTGCCGAGCATGCCGACCAAGGCTGTGGTCGCACTGCTGCCGACATTCGAGCCGACGGCAATGGCGAACGCCTGCATCAGACTGACTTGTCCGCCAGCTAAGGCTGCCAGCGTTAAAATCAAAGTGGCGTGCGATGATTGCAACACCACGGTCAGCAATAAACCAACCACAAAGAAAATCAGCGGCTCGACCATACCGCTGACTCGGCTTTTGCCGAAATCCATGCCTGTACCGAAAGCTTGGAAGCCTTCCTTAATCGCATCCACTCCCAAAAAAATCAAAGCGATGCCGATTAAGACGCGGCCGATAGCTTTGGTTTTGCTGTTGAAAAAACCGATGACAATACCGAACACTAGCATGGGTACGGCCGCCGGACTCAAATTCACGCTCTGCCCGGCCAAAGCCAGCAGCCAAATGCCGCTCGTCGAGCCGAGATTGGTGCCTAAAATAATCGCGATACTGCTGGCAAGTTGAATCATACCGGTACTTAAAAAGGCAATCGTCAGCAGCGACACCAAAGTACTCGATTGCAGCACAAACGTAGCACCCATGCCGAACAATGCGCCTTTCAACGGCGTGGCGGTGGATTTTTCCATCCATTGTGCCAATTTGCCACCTGCAACGTTGTGCAAACCTTCTTCAATACACTGCATGCCGAGCAGGAATAAAGCCAAGCCGTAACAAAGCTGCATCCACGATGCACTATACAGGAAGCTCGCTGCCAAACCCAATACCAACAAGACCACCAACACATATTGCGATGCTTTTCCCTTCATTCGTCTGCTCCGATTATTGTTCTTTTTCTGCAACATAACATTTTTACAAAAAGATGACAATCGGCAAAAAGGCCGTCTGAACCCTTTCAGACGGCCTCAATCTTGAAAACGACGATCCCGGCTGCGCCAAAAATACTGTTTCTTTTGCCGTATTTTCCCGCCCCAACACGGCATTGCGGTACGGATAGCGGCCGAAGCGGTCGATAATCACCTTGTGTCTTGTGTCGGTACTCACAAAATCCAAGGTCACGGCATCGGCGTAGCGTTCAAACAGCGACAGCGCCTGTTGATGTAACATGCGGCTTTCACTTGCATGAACGGCATCAGCATGAAATTGCGTTCGGCCTGATTTAAATTGCCGAAATCGGCGTGTTGCACTGCTTCTTGCGCCAACACCAAAACCATGCTGTCTTGCGCAAACGCATTCGGATGATTGCACCACAAATTACGTGAAAACTAGTCAAGCACGATGACTTCAGCCAACCTCCCACGCAAAGTGACCCGCCAAGCAGACAATTCGTCGCACACCGCCTGCTGCCATACCACCATAAAACGGTGACGGATTTCGGCATCAAACTCATTAATTTTGGCAAACCAGCAGGCTTCGTTTTCCTTGGCAAACCAAAAATCCAAAACAGTTTGTTGTGTCATCAATTATTCTCCTTTTTCAGACGGCCTTTGAATATTTTAGGAACTGGCGTAGATTAGCCCCAAATATCACACCAAATTCGCAAAATTTTAAGCTGCCCTTTATGGTGCGCCAAAGTTAAAACGAAACCCGCATTCTTTCCGGAATAATGGAAAAGATTTCCGGTCAATTCCATTCTATTTCCGTAGCATGCGTTTTGCCCGGTCCCAAAAGTTTTCCATCCCGTCAATGTGGTTTTGCCGCCCTACAAAATGCGTACAGTGACTGGTACGGTGACAAGTGGATTCACCCACGTCAAACACATCACGGCTTTTGCAGCAATCGGGATAAACAATGCCGTCAGGCAATGGTTTTCATTTAATAACCGGCATAAAGTTATCTTTAACGACAACGGTTAAACCTTACCCTGTAGTTTTAGAATGCCGAAAACAGCCACTTTACCGGCAGCACCCCGACCGCGTTTGCCTTTGCGCTGCCTGCCAAAACAGTCCCCGTCCGATTCAACCGGGCCATCAAAAATTTCATCTGCCCGAAGTTCTGAACGGTAAGCGATGGCTTGGCGGATTTTACGGTAAAACAACAGGGCGGAATCAGGCCGGATACCGGGTGTACCGGCAGCTGCACGGGCCGTTACTTCCGATACAGAAAATTGAAGAATTTTTTCCGTGTAGGTTTGCTTGGTTTGCAATGGGTTACCTTCATTTTTTAATGTATAACCCGACTGCTCATCTGCGTCAGACCTTTATTTTAACCAGGTAAAATGTACGTTTTTCATCTCCCAAGCATAATCCAGCAAGCGACAGGATTAAAGCACAACCCGACATCTTCCGATTAATCTTTAGGAATCCCAATATGATGAGGCAAACGGCCAAACGCTTCGGCGGCATGTGCGTAACCGTCATCACCACAGCTGCCGGAACCGGCGGCTGCCCGGTTTCAGACGACCCTGCCGTTATCCATTCGAAGCACGCATGCATCAGCAAAACTGTGTGTTGCCCGACCGGCTCGACCGTCAGCGCAGCCACAACCGCATGCAGGAAAACCATTCCGAACAACAACGCAAACACAACGGCCAATTACAAAACCTTCTCGACCGCCAATGCGTTCAAAACCGCCAGATGCAACAGTGCGTGGGAGATTCGCACAACCGCAGTATCCTGGTTCGCGACCGCATGAAACAGCAACGCCACAGACATCAAGTCTGCGAAAGCAGCCAACGCCGGCATCCTCAGCCGACAGCAACGTATTCACCGCAGGTAACGAACCGCATTTGCTGCACAGACAGTCCAATATCCCCAAACTGCCAAATGCCCGTTCGCTCGCCGCGTTCCGACAGCTTGCGCACACTGTGGAAACCATACGGCTCTTAATTAAACCATCGGTTCCCTAACAAGCGAAACGCAGCACCGGTATGTCTACGCCGTATCCACACCTGTCTTTCGCCTGTTTTTCTGTGCCACATATTTTCAGACGACCTCATTTTCCGTTACCATATCGGCAAGGCTGACCATCTGCCGCCACCAATCCGGAAACCGATATGAACCACACCCAGCAACTGCTCAACGGCTTAGCCGAAATGTGCCTGACCCTTACTGAAGCACAACAAACCAAGCTGCTCGAATACATCGATCTGCTCAAAAAATGGAACAAGACCTACAACCTTACCGCGCTGCGCGACGACTCGCTGATGATCAGCCGCCACCTGCTCGACAGCCTGAGCCTGCTGCCTTATATCGAAGGCGCGCAAACCATGCTCGATGTCGGCTCCGGTGGCGGCCAACCCGGTATTCCCACCGCCATCTGCCGACCCGATTTGCAGATTACCCTGCTGGATGCCAATACCAAAAAAACCTCGTTTTTACAACAAGCCGTGATTGAACTGGGCTTAAGCAACGTGTGCATTGTCAGCGGCCGCGTCGAAGCCGTGCAACACTCCCAAGCCGACGTGATTACCAGCCGCGCTTTCGCCGAACTGGCCGATTTCACCAGCTGGACCGCGCAGCTTTTGAAAGACGATGGCTACTGGGCTGCCATGAAAGGTGTGTTCCCGCAGGGAGAAATTGACCGCCTGCCCGATTTTGTGGTTGTAGAAAAAGTCGAAGAACTGCATGTGCCGCAACTGAATGCTGCACGGCATATGGTGATTATGCGTAAGAAATAAATCTAGGATAAAGGTCTGGGCCTTTTTAAAATCCGATAAAAAGCTGAAAACCAAGCCCACCATTCCCGCCCGGCAGAAATGGTGGTGGCGGATTGGCGATAACCGCCTATTTTTGCAAAGATCTCCGGCCGTCTGAAAATACGCAACATGTTCAGACGGCCTTGTTATACCCTTTGGACACAAATAACGGTACAATTCCGGTTATCATACTCTTATTATCGGCAAAGCACATGAGCGCAAAAATCATCGCCATCGCCAACCAAAAAGGCGGCGTCGGCAAAACCACCACCACCGTGAATCTGGCGGCCTCCTTAGCCAAGCGCGGCCAGCGTGTATTGGTCATCGACCTCGACCCGCAAGGCAACGCCACCACCGGCAGCGGCATCGGCAAAGCCAGCCTGGAACAAGGCGTGTATCAAGTGGTGCTGGGCGATGCGGATATTCAAGCTGCCGTTGTGAAGAGTGAAAGCGGCGGCTATGACGTACTGGGTGCCAACCGTGCTTTGTCCGGCGCCGAAATCGAATTGGTGCAGGAAATCGCCCGCGAATTGCGCCTGAAAAACGCTTTGCAGGCGGTGGAAAACGACTACGATTTTGTGCTGATCGACTGTCCGCCGTCGCTCACCCTGCTCACACTCAACGGCTTGGTGGCAGCCAACGGCGTGATTGTACCGATGTTGTGCGAATACTACGCGCTGGAAGGGATTTCCGATTTGATTGCCACCGTGCGTAAAATCCGCCAAGCCATCAATCCGCAACTCGACATTACTGGCATCGTGCGCACCATGTACGACAGCCGCAGCCGCTTAGTGGTAGAAGTAAGCGAACAATTGCAACAGTATTTCGGCCAATTGATGTTTGACACCACCATTCCGCGCAATATCCGTTTGGCGGAAGCCCCAAGCCATGGAATGCCTGCATTGACTTACGATGCCGCCGCCAAAGGCGCACAGGCTTATTTGGCGCTGGCCGACGAATTGCTGGCACGTGTAAAAGCATAAGGCTTTTTGTCCACAAATTGAACATATTTAAATTTTATTATATGATAAGGCTGTCTGAAAATTATTGTTTCAGACAGCCTATTGATTTGTGATGCCGTCCGAAACCCACCAGCAAAGGAATCCTCATGAGCAGCCCTTGGGATCAACGCTATCTTGGCGAAAATTATGTATTCGGTACCGGGCCGAACGAATTTATCCGCCGCATCCGGCCATATTTGCCTGCACAAGGCAAAGCGTTGGACCTGGCTACCGGCGAAGGCCGCAACGCCGTGTTTCTGGCCGAATGCGGCTTGCACACGGAAGGCGTGGATTTATCCGCCGTCGGCCTAGAAAAAGCGGCCAAACTCGCTGCCGAACGCGGTGTGACCGTTGATTTGCGCCAAGCGGATTTGCTGGCTTTGGCGTTGCCGCCACAAAATTATGACGTCATCACCAGCGTGTTCTGCCACTTTACCGAACCTGACCGCAGCCGCTTTTTGCAGCACACGGTCGCCGCGCTGAAACCAAACGGTTTGTTCGCAGGGGTGTTTTACCACCCCAACCAAATCGCCAACGGCACCGGCGGCCCTTCCAATCCTGCCATGCTCGGCACGCTGGCAGAAATGCAAGCCGCGCTCAATGGCTTGGAATGGTTGATTGCTGAACACCGCGACCACGAATTAAACGAAGGCAGCCGCCATGTCGGCATGAGTTCGGTGGTGTATTTATTGGGCAAAAAGGCCGTCTGAACGCAGTAACCAATCAAAGGCCGTCTGAAGACGGCTTCCATTCTCTATTTAAACAATCTTCCCTGAGCCAGCAATGCCCTAACCGGCGCAAAATCTTCGCGGTGTTCGGGCAACACGCCGAATTGCTGCAAGGCAGCCAAGTGTTGCGTCGTACCATAGCCTTTGTGTTTGTCAAAGCCATATTGCGGATAACGTTCGGCCAGCGCATACATTTGCGCATCGCGGGCAGTTTTGGCCAACACCGAAGCGGCGGAAACAACCGTGATTTTGCTGTCACCTTTTACCACCGCTTCCGCATCCATACCCAAACCTTCCGGCACGCGGTTGCCGTCTATCCACACTTTTTCCGGCCGCACTTCCAAACCCTGCACCGCACGTTTCATCGCCAGCATGGTCGCGTGCAGAATGTTTAATTCGTGAATCTCACGCGGACTGGCACTCGCCACACACCACGCCACAGCCTGCGCTTTAATCATTGCCGCCAATTCGTCGCGCCGCTTTTCACTCAGTTTTTTCGAGTCGGTCAACTTAGGCAAATCATACTGCTTCGGCAGAATCACCGCCGCCGCAAACACGCTGCCTGCCAAAGGGCCGCGCCCGGCTTCGTCCACGCCGGCTGATAATAATAAGGTCATCAAATACTTTCCGGTTGGCTGTTTGGGTTGCTCTTGGCAAAAGGCTGCTCGTTCAAACGCCCATTGTAACGGTTTTTCCAAACCAAAAGACCGATATCTTTGCGAAATGAGACAAAAAGCCGAAATTCAAGCCTGCCATCCCCCGGCTAAGCGGGCATGACGAATGACAGATTGACGGCAATGGATAGCCTGCTTTTACAAACCCGGATTCAGCGCCGTTCGAAGCAGCAGCATCTCTGAACTCACAGACAACCCACTTAGATTAGGCAGGTGTTTAAGAAGCGCGGTGCAGAAAAATACAGCTGATTAAATGAATAATGGTTACACGGGGTAGATCTGATTCTTGAATCCGACATTTGCTTAAATGTAAGAAAACCCTGCGTTGTTTACACAACAGATTGGGCAGTGAAGCCTGTAAAACCCCGAAAAGCATATCACCTTTCAAATCCTTATGCGGCTTAACCGGATGATAAAAATTCACAAAACGGCATAACGCCTTTTGCT
>NZ_PXYY01000067.1 GCF_003013245.1 Neisseria iguanae | reverse complement strand
AAGCAAAATCATAAAACTTTATGGTAAGCTTCTGATATTTATATTAAAAACAAGTACCCAAAGCCCGGTAAACTTTCTGAGCAGAAATTCCGGCAAATATTACGCCTTTCTGCCTCAGGTTTGACTGCTTCCGACACAGCCGGATTAACGGCAGCCAGTGTCCGAAGTGCCAACAACCCGTTCCCCAAACTGCGGCACCGTATTGCTGACGAATGTGGGAAGCAAACCCCGTTTTCAGATATCACCGAACCGGATGGGCCTTATTCCGGTGCCAGACGCATCCGTGGCAAACGGGCTCGGGGAGCCGGTGGAAAAACCACCGTATTGGGCATATTGAAGCGTGATGACAAGGTCCGTACCGGAACCGTACCCGGTGCTTCAAAAGCCATGCTGCAAAAGGTTATCCGGGGTCATCTCCCTATCAAAGGCGTTACTGGTGGCCTGCGTGGTTCTGGTTGATATGGGCTGTGAAAAACACTTCCGTGTCCGTCACGCAGGTAACGGGCTTGCCGGAGGGGTTCGGCATATCAGCGGAATGGGGTCATTTTGGGCTTATGCAAAAAACACAGGACGGTTGAATTTAACGGCGTATCCGGACGGACGTTTTATTGGCACTTGGAAGAAACGGGATTCCGCTTTAATCACAGACATGATAACCTGTATGTAATTTTGTTGGAAATGTCACGGAATATGCCTTTGGATTAGATTTGCTTCCTAAACCCCAGAACCTATCTCAATAGAAATTTGGTACACTTATTACAAAATAAGTCAGAAGAAATGCCATGTCCGAATCCGCAGATAAATGGCTTATTTAGTGCTGAATGACGAGCCGAACCGTTGCTGCCTCCACGCAAACCACATCCTAAAAAAGGCCATCAGCCAAGAACCCTTAACCGTGATACCATGAACGGCATATTCTTTGTATTACGCACAGGCTGCCAATGGAATGCACTTAACGTAACCGGTACCTGCATTCCGGTTCTTCCCATAGGGGATTTCAAGAGTGGCGGGCAGCCGGTGTTTTTGAGCAACTATGGCAAAAAGAACCGGCACGCTACGATGAAATACAGGGTATGATTGGTCTTGGCTTTCTATCGACGGCACTAACACCCCCCTCTTGTCCGGCTCAAAGTCGAAGGAAAAAATCTGACAAATAGAGGGTAGGCAAGATATCAAACGCCGTCTGCTTACCGATAGAATCGGAATACCTTTATCTGTAATCATGGCAGGAACCGACCGGCATGATGTCAAACCGGCAGAGTCAGCTTTATCAGAAATACAAACAGCCAAACCTGATCGCCAAAGATGCCGGGCATGGTTTATGTATAGATAAAGCCTATGACAGTCCGCAGGTTAGAGAGTTTGTCCTCTCTCCCCGCATACGCCGCATATCCGTAGTCGCAGTGAAGAAAAGAAAGAATTAGATAAAAAGGCAGGATTGATGGCTGGACGATGGGTGGTTGAAAAAGAAGCCATAGCCGGTTGAATCGTTTTTGCAGGGTATTTGGTTCGCCGGGAAAAGCAATCTGAAAATTATCCGGCTATGCTTCATTTTGCATGTGCAATTATTGTGTGGCGGAATATCTGATGAGATAGGCTCTTAATCTGAAGAGACTGTCTGAACAGTCTCGTTAAGTTAAATCGACCATTAAAAAGAAAATGCCGTCTGAAAGGTTTCAGACGGCATTTTGATTGATTCACAAAAATTGATTATATGAAAAAGATGAGTGCAACCAATACGGCAATCATGCCATAAATCACCATTGGAATGACGGTTTTCTTAATAATCGCACCTTCGCACTTATCAATACCCAATACGGTAGACACCGCGATGATGTTGTTGATACACACCATGTTACCCATCGCACCACCGATCGACTGCATGGCCAGAATCAGCGTGACCGACAAGCCGGTATCCAACGCGATTTGCTGTTGAATCGGACCAAAGGTCAGGTTAGATACGGTATTCGAACCCGAGAAGAATGCACCGATGGCACCCAAATAAGGCGAGAAGTAAATCCAATTTTCGCCGGCAATGGCCGCAAATTCTTTACCAATGATTTTCACCATCGAATCATCACCACCAACCATCATCAATTTCACCATAATCAGCGCACCCATCAAAGCGAGCAATGGTTTTTTGGTTTGATTGAAGGTACCGACATAAAATGTCCATGCATCTTTGAATTTGGTTTGATACAGCAAAATACAAATCCACACGGTAATCACAAACGGAATCCAAGCCGGGACATATAGGGTTTGGTATTTTTCCGATACGGCTTCGCCGAAAATATTGCCGAACACAATCGTCAGCGATTGGGTAACGGTAATGTCGCTCAAACCCGGCAATGAGAAGCTGAACCATGGCTCGGTGCTGGTGAGCAAACCTTTAATGCCCAGCTGTTTGATACGGGTAATCACCAACATACCGATAAGCATACCCAATGGCGCCAATGCTTTGGCCACTTGAACCAAAGGCACTTTCTCCATATTGGCATCTTTCGGATAATCTTTGCTCAAACCCCAGCCTTTGTTGGCGGCAAACACAGACACCATCAAACCGATGGCACCAGCTACTAAGGCAGGGAATTCTTCGTTGACCATCGCCAACGCGACATAAGGAAGCGTACATGAAAAAACACTAATGCCGATAAAACCTAGATTTTTGCGGATTTCTTCTTTAGAAACAATGAAGCTCAAACCAATGACCGGAATCACGAAAGCGGCAAAGAAATGGATGATACCGGTTTGCTTACCGATGCTCAAAATATCGGCAGGTGTCAGATTCAACGGCGCAAAACCAAACCATGTAGGCGTCCCGACTGCGCCGAACGACACCGGCACCGAGTTCATCACTAGCGTGAAAATCGCCACACGCAAAGGATTAAAGCCCAAGCTCATCAGAATCGGCGCGGCAATTGCAGCGGGCGTACCGAAACCGGATGCACCTTCAATCATAAAGGCAAATGCCCAGCCGATAATCATCAGTTGCGCAACCGGATTTGGGTTGATGTTAGCCAGCCATTTGCGGATGATGTCAATACAGCCCGTGGTTTCCATCATGCGGTTGAACATAATCGCCCCAAAAATTACGGTAATCGGCGTTAAGGTTGAGACCAAACCAGATGCGGTGGTGGCGTTCAACAGCATGAAATCATCGCCGAAATAAATGATTTTAATCGCATAAATCAGCGCTGCCACAATCGGCAACGCGATATAGGAAGGCATGCCGTTTTTCTTCACCATCAGCCAAATCAGTAGGACAATGGGAAAAATACTGAGAAAAAGTGCCATACAAAAATCCTTGTATTACGTGTAAAGCATTCAATCAAGACAACCAAATAAAAAACGCCTACCTTAATTCAGCCCAAACCCATAGCGATTAAGGAAGCCGTATTTGAAATTGGCCACACCAATTTACTTATTATGCTGGTTACTTTACGTAATCCTATGTAAGTGGTCAAGTTTTTTCTCGTTATCGGTAGGTAAATCCATTTAAATTGAAATAATTATTTAATTAAATCAATATGTTATAAAAATAATTCAAAAGTATTACACATTATGCCTAGCTCTTTTTAAACACAACATACCCTTTAAAACAATAAAGTCCATTACCCATATAGCTAAAATATGGCTTCAATTAAAATTAATCATGAATAATATTTCAAAAATAAAATCAAATTCATGAATGTTCCTTTGTAAATCTCATAAATATTACAAAAAAACTACATCTCAATATAAACCATCCCAATTAATCCAAAACCAAGTAGATACAGGAAAGGCCATCTGAAAGAAAATTCAGACAGCCTTTTGCCGGGCTTCGGCATACTTATTCAATACCTGCCCATTTGTGTGTTTGCACGCTCAACTGCCAATGCACAGGTGCATTTGGACGGCTGTTGAGTAAACCGATTTGACGGATGGTGTCGTAAATATTCATGATGCCGTTTTGCTCACAAGGCGACAAATAAAAATGCTTGGCATGAATTTTGCACTCCATTTGTTCGCAAAAGGCCAATACATCGCCGTCGGCAACAATCCGCACTTCATCAGCCGTTGCAATACAGCTTTGTGCATATTTTGCCGCGTAACACGCTTTCGGACTGGTGGCGACAAAATCAATTTGCGGTGGGGCAGGATGAAGCCCGTTGGTTTCGAGGCACAAATAGTAGCCTGCGGCCTTGAGCGCATTGAGCAATGTGTTTAAATACAGCTGAATGGTCGGCTCGCCGCCGGTAATAATGACATTACGCGCGCTATAACTTTTCAGACGGCCTAAAATCTCTTGCAGGCTCATCAGCTCAAAGCGCAGGTAATCGGTATCGCACCAAGAGCAAGCTAGATTGCATTTTCCCAAGCGGATAAAAATGGCGGGCATACCGGTGTTGTAACCTTCGCCCTGCAGACTTTCAAATATTTCGACAATGCGGTATTGCGGGTTTACGGGTTCAACCACCATCACACACCCTCATACTCGGTGCAGGAAGTCGGTGTTTCCCAGAGCTTGACGCTGCAAACCTTTAAACCGGCTTGTTTCAGCCGCTCAAACATCACCATGCTCATGTTTTCAGCCGTGGTACGGCAGTTCAAGCTCAGGGTTTTCATGTTCCAACCTTCCAGCAAGGCCGCGATTTGGCTTTCACGCTCATTTCTGCCATCATAGATAAAGGCATGGTCGAACGGTTCGGTAATTTCTTGTTTGACAATGGCCTTTAAATCGGTAAAGTCCATCACCATACCTTCTTTCGCACCGCTTTGAACCAGGCCGTCTGAAACAGTGATTTCAAGTTTGTAGGTATGGCCGTGCAGGTTTTGGCATTTGCCGTCATGGCCATCAAGCATATGGGAGGAATCAAAGGAAAAGATTTTGGTGATTTTCATGATGTGTTCTTTGAGACCGTCTAAAATTGTTCAAACAGTCATTTAATAATGGAATATAGTTGGAATACAGTGAAATTACTAAAAATTTGGTACAGCGTTGGCCTGCCTTAACTCGAAGAGAGAGATTTTATAAGCCGTTGAAACAGCAACAGAATCGGTTCTGTACCAGCCTCACTGTTTGGGTCGTCTGGCCGCCTTGTGCCCATTCTTGATTGATTCCTCTCTAGATAAAAAATGTATTCAGACGGCTTGTCGGGCGGACAGATATTCCCTCAAACCGCGTTCGCGCAAGACACAGCTCGGGCATTCGCTGCATCCCCCGGCCACACCGTTATAGCAGGTATGCGTTTGCTCGCGGATATAATCCAAGTAACCTAATTCATCCGCCAATGCCCATGTTTGCGCTTTAGTCAGATACATTAGTGGCGTGTGGATTTGAAAATCATAGTCCATCGCCAAATTTAGGGTAACATTCATGGATTTGACGAAAACATCGCGGCAATCAGGATAACCGGAAAAATCGGTTTCGCACACGCCGACAATGATGTGTTTGATGTTTTGACCTTTGGCGTAAATACCCGCATACAGCAAAAATAGAGCATTGCGGCCATCAACAAAGGTATTCGGCAGGCCGTTGGAGGCCGTCTGAATGGCAGCGCCCTCTTCCATCAAAGCATTTCGGGTAATCTGCTGTATCAGGCTTAAATCTAAAACGGTTTGCCGAATACCCAAATCTTGAGCAATCCAATGCGCGCATTCCAATTCGATCGAATGGCGTTGGCCGTAATGAAAGGTCATGGCTTGGACATTGTCCCGACCATAAGTTTGAATTGCCTGAAGTAGGCAGGTTGTTGAATCTTGGCCACCGGAAAAGATGACCAATGCTTTTTGATTGTGCATATTGGTTCCTAGTTTTGGTATCGCGGGAGGATTACGAACCGCGTGTGATATGATAAGAAAATTGTTGGAACTGACGCAGATTAGCCCCAAACACCACACCATTGCCCCAGCATTTCAAGCTGCCCGGACGGTGCGCCAAAGTTAAAGCGGAACCCGCATTCTTTCAAGGACAGCGGGAAAGGTTTACGGCCAACCTCATTGTATTTGCGCAAGACGCACTTCGCCCGGTCCCAACAATTTCCAATGCCGCCGATAGGGTTTTGACGGTCTGCAAAAGGCTGTGAACGGTTGATGCGCTGCCCGCATCAAGCACGTCACAGCCCCTGTCACTACCGGTATAAACAATGCTGTTAGGTGTTGTTTGCTGTTTGATAACCGGAAATAACGTATCCTTCCCGTTATCCCCCACAACGGTGGTACCAACCTTTCCCTGCCGCTTTTTAAGATGCCGGATACCGCCGCTTTCCCTGCTGCCGCGCTTCCGCGTTTACCCTTACGCCGACCGCCGAAATAACCCCCGTCCGGCCCGGTGGGGCCTCTGAAAACCCTGCCGGCTTCCTGCGCCAAATGACAGGCAGCCGCTTGGCGGGTTTTGCGGTAGGACAACATAGCCCAACCGGGTTGGATACCCAAAATATCAGCGGCTGCACGGGCTGTGGCTTCCGGTATAAAAAACCGGAGGAGTTTTCTTTGGGTATTCTTTGTGAATTTGCAATGGTTATCTTTATTTTTGCAGTCTGACATGACTGTTAACCTATTTCAGCCCCAAATTGTTTTTCAGACGGCCCGAGTGTTTTTAAAACCAAGCTTAAACCAAAAAACCTGTCTGTTATTCCCGCCTACGCAGGAACAGCAACCTTAAATTTCAGCGTTTTGGCTGATTTTACAAAGGTTCCGACCTTTCAAAATATGTTCATTATAGCTGATAACGGATTTCAAACGGCCTAAAAAATGTAGAAAATGACAGCATTGTTTACACTTTTTATTTTTCGCTTGAAGACTTGTTTGGGGATTGCCGCATGTTGCCAATAATACCGAAAGGCACGGCAAAACCGTACAACTCTTGGGAAGAGTCAGAAATTCTAAAACAATGATTTCGGCAAAAAACAAAAGCGGTTCCGCATAAAAAGTGTTAAAACCCGACCCTTTCCAACGCCTAAAACCATCTGAAAATCTCATGATTAAAATTTAAAATAAAGAAAGCCTCTCTATTTGAGTGGCTTTCTTTATCAGAAGATTAACCTTCCAATTTCACTTCTACACGGCGGCCTCGAACGTCATTGCCTTGTGCGGCTGTAGTGTCTTCAGGCTTACGCAACTCGATGTTTTCTGCTTTTACGCCTTGTGCTTCAAAAAATGCCTGGACTGCTTGGGCACGTTTTTTAGATAATTCGGCATTTTCTGCAGCGTTACCAGTACTGTCAGTATAACCGCTTACCACCAAACGCTTGCCGTCTTTGGCAACTTTAATCAAATCAGCCAATACGGTTTCTGCATTTGCAGCCACATCACTTTTACCGGTTGCAAAGAAAAATACCGCACCGTCATTTTCGTGGTAAGTTACTTCGGCAGCATCAGCAGCCGGCGCAGCAGTTTCATTCGTAGCCGGTGCGCTTGCAGCTTCAGTTGCAGATGCTGCGGCTTGACTGGCTGAAACCGACACCGGAGCAGCAGGTTCTGCTTTTTTAACCGCTGCCTTACCGTCCTTGTTAGACAAACCCCATACATAGGCGGTCATGATGTGTAATTTGTCTTTATCTAAGAAATTACCCCATGCCGGCATTTGGTTGTGACGACCGTTAGTAATGGTTTCGATAATGGTTTTTTGCGTACCGCCCCATAACCAAATGCCGTCGGTCAGGTTCGGACCCAAACCTTGGATACCTTGGCCTTTGTCACCATGACAGGCGAAACAGTTTGCCGGCGGGCCATTAAACAAAGCCTGGCCGCGAGCAGCACGTTCTTCATCATATTGGTCTTTTCCTTTAGACAAAGACATAACATAATGCGCAACGTCTTTCACACGTTCTTCACCTAATTGCGGTCCCCATGCCGCCATCACGCCGGTACGGCCTTTTTCGATGGTTTCAGAGATTTGCTCAGGTTGCCCACCCCACAACCAATCATGGTCGGTCAGGTTAGGGAAACCTTTAGAACCTTTCGCATCCGAACCGTGACATTGGATACAGTAGGTATCAAACATGTTTTTACCGATTTGTTGCGCTTGCGGATCTTTAGCCAATTGCTCAATCGGCATTTTGGCAAACTTGGCATACATCGGTTGGTATTGCTCGTTTGCTTTGGCCACTTCTTTTTCATATTGGTTGTAACTGGTCCAATTCAAAACACCTTTCCAGTCGCCCACACCCGGATACAGCACCAAGTAAATGGCACCAAAAACCCAAGTTAAGATGTACAGCCAAAACCACCAACGTGGCAACGGATTGTTATATTCTTCAATGCCGTCCCATTCATGGCCGGTGGTTTCGACTTCTTCATCTTTTTTCGGCTGTTTCACCACATTTTGTGAGAAAAGCAGCCAAGCCAAACCAATAAAGCTAAAGAGGACAATGGCAGCAATGTATATGTTCCAGAAATTACTGGTAAATTGGGATGTTGTGTTCATTCTTTTGCTCCGTGACCACGGATTAACCGGTTATCACCCGTTTTTATCGGACGTATTTTCGTTATTGTCAAAAATACTGCTGGCCGCTTCATCATAATTCTGCTTATTGCGTCGGCTGAACACAATATAGATTACCAGCATAAAGCTGACGAAAACCAGAAGTGTAAAAAGCGAGCGAATCCAGTTAATATCCATGATATTACCTTACGTTTTTTAATGCCAAGCCCAAACCCTGCAAGTACGCAATCACCGCATCCAGCTCGGATTTGTTGGCCAACATTTCCGGTGCTTTCTGCAATTCTTCATCGCTGTAAGGCGTACCCACGGCACGTAATGCTTTCATGCGTGCCACAGTTGCTTCAGCGTCTACTTTGTTGCGTGCCAACCATGGAAATGCCGGCATATTGGATTCAGGAACCACGTCACGCGGATTTAGCAGGTGGATGCGGTGCCATTCATCAGAATAACGTCCGCCGACACGTGCCAAATCAGGACCGGTACGTTTCGAGCCCCACTGGAACGGATGGTCGTAAACAGACTCGCCGGCAACAGAATAATGACCGTAACGCTCGGTTTCTGCACGGAAAGGACGAATCATTTGTGAGTGACAGTTGTAGCAACCTTCACGCACATAAATATCACGCCCCGCCACTTGCAACGCATTGTAAGGTTTCACACCCGGAGCAGGTTCGATGACTGCTTTCGTGCCAAACAAAGGCACAACTTCAATCAACAAGCCGAAACTGATTACAATCACAGTGAAAACAATCAGAAAGCCGACTTTTTCTTCAGCTAATTGTTGTAATTTCATTTGGTAGCCTACTTTCTTGTTATTTAGTGGTGCTGTTGAGATACCGCAGGAATCTCAGCTTCAACAGGTTTGCCACTGATTACAGTACGGTAAACGTTGTATGCCATGATATACATACCGCCCAAATACATCAGGCCACCGACCACACGAATTGCATAGTAAGGCATAGTACGTTTAACAGACTCTACAAACGAGTAGGTCAAAGTACCGTCGTCATTCAACGAACCCCACATCAAACCTTGCACCACACCGGCAATCCACATCGCAGCGATATACAATACCACGCCGATGGTTGCAATCCAGAAGTGTGCTTCAATCAATTTCACGCTGTACATTTGGGTTTTACCGAACAAGCGCGGGATCAGGTAGTAAATCGAACCGATAGTCACAAAACCCACCCAGCCCAACGCCCCGGCGTGCACGTGTGCAACGGTCCAGTCGGTATAGTGGCTCAAGGCGTTAACAGTTTTAATCGACATCATCGGACCTTCAAAGGTCGACATACCGTAGAAAGACAAGGAAACGATCAAAAATTTCAAAATCGGGTCGGTACGCAGTTTGTCCCATGCACCGGACAAGGTCATGATACCGTTGATCATACCACCCCAAGATGGTGCGAACAGAATCAGCGACAATACCATGCCCAAAGATTGCGTCCAATCAGGCAATGCGGTGTAGTGTAAATGGTGGGGACCTGCCCACATATAAGTGAAAATCAATGCCCAGAAGTGAACGACAGACAAACGGTAAGAGTAAATCGGACGGCCTGCTTGTTTTGGAACGAAGTAGTACATCATGCCCAAGAAGCCTGCAGTCAAGAAGAAACCTACCGCATTGTGGCCATACCACCATTGAACCATGGCATCGATGGCACCGGCATACACCGGATAAGATTTCATGAAACCGGCAGGGATGCTGATGTTGTTCACAATGTGCAACAAGGCAACGGCCAAGATGAAACCGCCATAAAACCAGTTGGCTACATAAATGTGTTTTACTTTACGTTTGGCGATGGTACCGAAGAATACGATAGCGTAAGCCACCCATACCAAAGTAATCAGAATATCAATCGGCCATTCCAGTTCGGCATACTCTTTACCTTGGGTAAAGCCCATCGGCAGGGTAATCGCTGCTGCTAGAATCACAGCCTGCCAGCCCCAGAAGGTAAATGATGCTAACCAACCGCCAAACAAGCGGGTATTACAGGTACGTTGCACCACATAATAAGAAGTAGCAAACAGACCGCAACCGCCGAATGCGAAAATTACTGCATTGGTATGCAGCGGACGCAGACGACCAAAATGGAACCACGGTCCGATTTCAGATAAATTAAGAGCTGGCAAGTATAATTGGGCGGCGGCAATCACACCGACCAACATACCCACGATACCCCAAACTACAGTCATAATGGCAAACTGACGCACCACTTTGTAGTTATAAGTTTGTGTGTCCATGGGAGTCTCCATAAATTATGGGAATTGAAAATTTTTGTTTTACCTGCCTGAAAGTTTTTTACGTTTCCATAAAAAACATTAAGGCAAAGTATAAATTTTTCTAAATTTAACATACATACAAGGATGAGCCAAGCAATATTACATTTCTCCCGCACAGGTTTCCAACCACATTAAAAAATTAAATAATTATAATAATCAAATAATTATAAAAGAAAAATTTCTATAAATACTATCTGTATTTTTCAAACCTTGTTTTTTTAAAGACCTTTTGATGTAAATTAAATATCAAACATTGTATACCAACGTTATTCATTAACTTTAACAAATAAAGCAATAGAAATGATTAATTACAAAATCTCTTTCCGTCCTTTGAGTCATGAATATCAAATTACATTGAGCTTCAAACAAGACAATGATTTTCCTATCGAATTCAGCCTGCCCAACTGGGTACTGGGCAGTTATCTGATTCGTGACCTTTCCCGACATATCACACAATTGAGTGCTTTTTGTAACGAGACCGGTGTTGCATTGGCGCAATTGAGTAAGAACAAATGGCGGGCAAACGGCCAAAAAGGCGAGTGGCAAATTTGCTACACCGTTTATGCGTTTGACTTATCCGTGCGCGGCGCGTTTTTAACGACCGAACGCGGCTTTTTCGATGGCGCATGTGTGTTTTTAAAAATTCACGGTTACGAAACATGTTCACACAATGTCACCCTGCAAGATTTACCTACCCGATGGCAAATCGCCACTACCCTGCCCCAAACCGGCCCTGTGCATTTTCAAACGGCCTCTTACGCCGAATTAATCGATCATCCCGTCGAGACAGGCAACATTGAATTTTTGGAATTTACCGCCGCCGATATTTCGCACCGCATAGCATTAAGCGGCTTTCACCGCGATTTCGACCGCCTGCGTTTCATCAGCGACATTAAAAAAATCTGTGAAACTGAATTGGCCATGTTCCCCAAGCCTGCGCCTTTTCAAGAATATTTGTTTATGCTGCATGTCGGCGACAATATCTGGGGCGGCCTCGAACATATCAGCAGCACTGCGCTTTTGGCTGACCGCAACAGTCTGCCGCCGCACAATATGGGCGAAACCCACGAAGCCTACATCCAACTGCTCGGACTGTTCAGCCACGAATATTTTCATGCGTGGAACGTCAAATCGATTAAACCCGAAGTGTTTGTGTCTTACAATCCTGACCAAGAAAACTACACCGAGCAACTGTGGGCTTTTGAAGGTATTACCTCATACTATGATGATTTGTTTTTGGCGCGCAGCGGCGTGATCGGCAGCAATGCTTATCTGCACTTGCTCGGCCAAGCGATTACCCGCGTGCAACACACCCGAGGCCGTCTGAAACAAACCTTGGCCGAATCCAGCTTCACCGCATGGAACAAGTTTTACAAGCAAGACGAAAACAGCGCCAACGCCATCGTCAGCTATTATCAGAAAGGCGCGCTGGCAGCATTGTGTTTGGATTTGCTCATCCGCCAAAAAAGCAGCGGCAGACACTCATTAGATACCGTCATGCAGCAACATTACCGCGATTGGCGAAACACAGGCAAAGGCATTCCGGAGCAATTATGGCAGGTGCGCTGCCAAGAAATTACCGGCTTGGATTTGGCATTATTTTTTCAGACAGCCTTATACAGCACCGATGACTTGCCTTTGAAAGAATGCTTGGCCAACGCAGGCGTGGTATTGGATTGGCAACCGCTTCCGCGCAGTCATGGAGGCGGCTTGGCTGTCGAGTCGGCTTGCGTCAAACCGGCAAGCGATATCGGGGCACGCTTCAAACAAAACAGCGACGGCGCCACGCTGACCCATATCTTCAACGGCGGCAGCGCAGAAAGCGCAGCCTTGTGTCCGCAAGACAAAATCATCGCCCTCAACGGCTATGCCTGCAACGACCTGGCCGCACAATGGGCGCAGTTGGCTGTCGGCGAACGTGCCACCCTGCATTTTTTCCGCGCCGGGGTGCTGCATCAAGCGCATATTACTGTGCAAGCCGTTGAAGCGGATACGGCATTATTGAAAGTGGCGGACAAAGATTTGTTGGATAAATGGTTGTTCAACCGCTAAACTGTCAGACGGCCTTTTAATTATCAGGCCGTCTGAATACTTCTGTGAAAGGAAAATCATGGCTATTTTAAAATTAAGCAAACAGTTATACGTTTCTCCGCAACTAACCGAACAAGATGCCCAAGTAGCCGCGAAACTGGGTATCCAAACCGTTATCTGCAACCGTCCCGACGGCGAAGAAAACAACCAACCATCAGCAGAACAGGTTCAGCAATGGCTGTCGGCACAAGGCATTACCGCTTTCGAACACTTACCTGTTGTCGCGCCCGACATCACCGCCGCCGATGTTGCCGCTTTTCAAAACTTATTACAACAAACCGACAAACCCGTATTGGCCTACTGCCGCACCGGTACGCGCAGTTCACTGCTTTGGGCATACCACCAAGTACAAAACAACATGAGCGTTGCCGCTGCCAAAGCCGCTGCCGCCAAAGCAGGCATTGATTTGAGCAATTTTGACGCCAGTTTACAAGCCGCTGCCGGACACACGTCGGCTTAAACATGCCCATCATAAAAGGCCGTCTGAAACATTTCAGACGGCCTTTTGATTATCTTACATTGCGTTCAGTTTAAAATGCTTGCCGCGCAACCATCAGCACCAATTCAAATACAATGGAAAACAGCACCAACAAGAAAACAAATATTTGCGCTCCTTCTTCATCAGGCAAGCTTTGCACTTGCGGAGCTTGAAATACGTATTTATTCATAACATCTAGTAAAAGCTATTTGTTATACGGCGTTGTCGGACGAGGAGCATTTTACAACCCTCTTTCCGCACGCCATTTTACACACATGGAATCATCAAACTGTACATGCATTGTGGTGCACACCGTACCGGTCTTGCAATACCAACCCTTTTCTTCCAAGCAGAGAAGACCTTCGGCAAGGCTGTTTATTTTCTATATTCGGTATCTAAACCTACAACAGGATCTAAACCGCATATACGGAAATCGTTATCCTGTTTGTCTAAATATTGCATAGCAATAACATAAATTTTGGGGCTGAAATAGGTTAACAGTCATGTCAGACTGCAAAAATAAAGATAACCAATTGCAAATTAACAAAGAATATAATAAAGAGAACTTCTCCGGTTTTTTATACCGGAAGCCACAGCCCGTGCAGCCGCTGATATTTATTGGGCTATGTTGTCCTACTGCAAAACCCGCCAAGCGGCTGCCTGTCATTTGGCGCAGGAAGCCGGCGGGGTTTTCAGAGGCCCCACCGGGCCGGACGGGGGTTATTTCGGCGGTCGGCGTAAGGGTAAACGCGGAAGCGCGGCAGCAGGGAAAGCGGCGGTATCCGGCATCTTAAAAAGCGGCAGGGAAAGGTTGGTACCACCGTTGTGGGGGATAACGG
>NZ_PXYY01000066.1 GCF_003013245.1 Neisseria iguanae | reverse complement strand
ATAACCCAACCGGGTTGGATACCCAAAATATCAGCGGCTGCACGGGCTGTGGCTTCCGGTACGAAAAACCGGAGAAGTTTTCTTTGGGTATTCTTTGTTAATTTGCAATGGTTATCTTTATTTTTGCAGTCTGACATGGTGGCCAATCTGCTTCAGCCCCTTTTGTTTTATTTTGAAACATGTTTTATGAAAAATTCCGATACGCATTTTTCTGAGAAAATATTCATTTCAAATGACAATATTTTTAATGTTGTCACCAACTTTCCCTAAAATTTGCAAAATTTGTGATGGCCAAAAAAATACTGTATGCTCAAGCAAGCAGATAGTAATAACCTCTCATTTGAAGGAGTCTACCATGCGAAAGAAAAATCAAAGAGTTTTATTTATTTTAGCGGCGTGCATCTCTTCGTTCGCTATGGCAGACGAAACTGTACCAGCCCGCGGTGACACTTGGGTCGATAGCCAACACGGCAAAGTGCAAGGCACTTTAAAAAAATGGTCACACAATATGGACGGTTGGTTTGGTGAAACCGATCCCAACAATCCGGCCAGCGCCAATTTGCGTGTAATGGTCGATACCGAATGGAATAAATACGACAAATTTTCGGTAACCCCCCGCATCCGCGGTCGCGTTAAATTACCGGTTCTACAGAAAAAACTCAATGTCGTGTTCGGTGATGATTCCTTAGATGATGAATTCCGCAACGAAGCCAGCAACTACCGCAACCGCAGCTACCGCAACGGTAAAAAATACGATTACCGTACCAACCGCGATCAAAACGCTTCCATCGCCCTGCGCTGGAACGAATTGCTTGATAGCGGCAGAATCAATACCGATTTCGACATCGGTATCCGTTCTGGCAGTGATTTGTATGCACGCGTGAAAGCGGAAAAAGACTGGCAGATTAACAATAAATTAGTTACCGGTTTGGAACAGATTTACCGTTACGGTTCCAAAAGCGAGCATCATGTCCGCACTAACTGGGATACGCGTTATCAAGAAGACGGCAAAACCTTTATTTCCAATCAACTCCATCTTCAATATGAACATGACGACGACAGAGAGAAATGGACTTGGGGCGACAACCTATACCGCCAACATGATTTAGGTAACAACCGTTATGTCAATTACGGCTTACATACCCACGGTTATATTGAAAACAAAAAATTCAACCTGAATACCTATGGTCCTTTTGCCGGATACCGCCAACCGATTTGGCGCAAGTGGCTGTTTGTTCAAACCGAGATCAACTATTTCAACAACCGCAAAGCTGACCGCGACCATAATGTCGGCGCATTAGTTCGCTTTGAAGCCTTATTCTGATTTGCCGGTATAAAGGAAAAGGCCGTCTGAAACAAAATTGTTTTAGACGGCCTTTTTTTAATTTTGATAAAAAACCGAAAAATATTCATTTCTCGGTTTGATTCATCATTTTGCCAAAATTTTTTCCAAACCAGCCAACATGTTTTTCAAGCCTTCTCGGATTTCATCGGTGTCGGCTGCAGGTTGACCGTCGGCACCCAATTTCTCTTGCGGCTGCTCTTCTGGATAAGGTGAAAAAGTATCTCTTAATTTCAACAGTTTCACCACATCGGAGCGCGTATAGCGGTGGCCGCCATAACCCACAACCACGCCGTTTTCATATTGCCACCGGGCAAATTCTTCAGGACTGATTTGCACCAACTGGCATAATTCATCCAGCGTAAAGTAACGTTTTGCAGGAATCGGCTGATTAGCGTTGTTTGTCATAGTAATGCTCCACCATGCCTTTGAGCTTTTGGCTGGCATGGAATGTCACCACCCGGCGCGCGGTAATCGGCACTTCTTCGCCGGTTTTTGGGTTACGACCCGGACGTTGCGGCTTGTCGCGCAATTGGAAATTACCGAAACCTGAAATTTTGATTTCTTCGCCGCGAGCCAGAGTGGCGCGGATTTCTTCAAAAAAAAGTTCGACGATTTCTTTGGCATCGTTTTTGGTCACGTTGCTGACTTTATCTACCAAAATATCGGCTAACTCGGCTTTAGTTAATGTCATGTTCTTACCTTCTTTATTTTAACAGGAACAGATTATTACTAATTTTTTCTTAAAATTCAAGTACCAAACTGAAAATCAAACAGAATCTGCCATTTGATTTTCAGTGTTTGCCACTTTTATGATGCAAATCAGATTAGCCGCGCAATTGCGCACCGATAGCCGTTGCAGATTCTATCAGCTTCGCCATCAATGACTCGACCACTTCATCGGTTAAAGTGTTCTCCATGTCTTGCAAAATCACTTTTACCGCCATGCTCTTTGTGCCTTCCGGCAAACCGGCACCGCGATACACGTCAAACAGGTTAATTTCCTGAACCAACATATTGGCTTTGGCATGTAACGTCGCCAGCAGTTCGTCATAGCTCATGTGTTCCGGCACGACAAAGGCCAAATCGCGGCGTGCAGCTTGGAATTTAGAAACAGCTTGATAGCGTGTTTTTTCACAACCCAATACCGCATCCATATCGATTTCAAACACCAAGGCT
Source organism: Neisseria iguanae (assembly GCF_003013245.1). Classification (GTDB taxonomy): domain Bacteria; phylum Pseudomonadota; class Gammaproteobacteria; order Burkholderiales; family Neisseriaceae; genus Neisseria; species Neisseria iguanae. The sequence goes on along the minus strand of NZ_PXYY01000066.1, from coordinate 11,665 downwards.
GCTTGTGACAAGTTGTATTTCTGCAACCATTTTGGATGTAATTCGCCGATGAAACCAATTACTACGCCGTCTGAAACAATATTGGCGGTACGTCCCGGATGCAAAGCCGGATGTTCGGCTTTGACAAAGGTCACGGCTTCACCTTTGAGCAGATTTTCTACATCGGCCTTCATGTCGTAAAAATCAACAACGCGCGCTTTTTCGCCCCATTGTTCCGGCAAAGCTGAGCCATACCATAAGCCACCAATGCGTTCTTTTTGTTGGAATCGGTCGTCTGAATCTTTTTTGAACACACGGGCAATTTCAAACACACGCACACGGTTTTGCCTGCGGTTCAAATTGTTTTGCAGAATTTCCACCAAGCTGCCGATTAAGGTCGAACGCATCACGGCATATTGCGCCGCCAGCGGATTTTGCAGGCGGATAGGGCTGTCATTGGCAGCGAAATCCTGCTCCCATTGCTCATCAACAAACGCATAGCTGACCACTTCCTGATAACCACGCACCGCTATTTCGTTATACAGCGCAAAACGCGGACGTTTGGTTTCCGGCAGCGCCAACATTTTCATACGGCCTTCGGTGTAATCGTCAGGAATGTTTTCATAACCGTACACACGGCCGATTTCTTCCACCAAATCCGCTTCGATTTCAATATCAAAACGGAAGCTCGGCGCAGTCACTTCAAAGCCTTCCGCCGTTTTAACCGGGTTCAAGCCCAAGTGTTGCAAAATGGTTTCTACCTGCTCGGCAGCAACCGCCACACCCAGTATTTTTTCCACACGGCTCAGGCGCACTGATACGGTGTGGGCAGCAGGCAATTCGCCCAAGGCTTCCACCATCTCACCGGCCGCTCCGCCGCAGATTTGCAATACCAATTCGGTCGCACGCTCGATGGCATCGGCCTGCAAAGCATAATCGACCCCGCGCTCGAAGCGGAATGAAGAATCCGAACCGAAACCGTATTGGCGCGATTTGCCCGCAATGATTTCCGGTTTGAACCAAGCCGCTTCCAACACGATATTTTGCGTATCATCAGACACCGCGCTTGCCTCGCCGCCCATCAGACCCGCCATGCTCAAAGCCTTAGCTTCATCGGCAATCACCAGCGTATCCGCCGCCAGCGTAACGGTTTTCTCGTTCAAGCATTCCAATACTTCACCGTCTGCCGCACGGCGCACAATAATGCTGCCGCTGATTTTATCGGCATCAAACACATGCATAGGCTGGCCGATTTCCAGCATCACATAGTTGCCGATATCGACCAATGTCGATACCGGGCGCACGCCGCTGCGTTCCAAACGCTGCTTCATCCAAACCGGCGTTGCCGCTTTCGCATTCACATTCTCAATCACACGGCTGATAAAACGACCGCAATCTTCAGGCGCATCAATGCGTACCGGCTGGGTTTTACCGCTGCCAACTGCTGCTTTTTGAATCGCCACCGGAACAAACGCGCATTGGGTCAGCGCCGACACTTCACGCGCAATGCCTTTAATGCCCAAACAATCGGCACGGTTCGGCGTAATTTTCAGCGTAAACAGCGTGTCGTCCAAATCCAAATATTCGCGGATATCCGCACCCACCGGCGCATCAGTCGGCAGAATGTGCAAACCGTCCACACCGTCATCCGGCAAGCCCAACTCGTCGGTCGAACACAGCATACCGTTGGACACCACACCGCGCATCTTAGTCGGCTTGATTTTGAAATTACCTGGCAACACCGCACCCGGCAATGAGCAAGGAACTTTGATACCGACAGCCACATTCGGCGCGCCGCAAACAATCTGAATCAGCTCGCCCGTACCCGCATCCACTTGGGTAACATTCAAACGGTCGGCATCAGGGTGTTTTTCCACCGATTTTACTTCCGCCACCACCACCCCGTTAAACGCAGGTGCAGCCGTTTCGGTTTCTTCCACCTCCAAGCCGGCCATGGTCAGCAAATGCGACAATTCGTCCGGACTTAAATTAGGGTTGGCTTGGGTTTTCAGCCATGAGTAGGAAAATTGCATTTCATAACCTTATTTAACTGTATATATAATTTAATTGATTACGACCATGGATATTTAAAATCTTCATACAGCCTAAAAATTTCATTAATTTTGTATTGCTTATGTTCAATATCCATTTCATACCATTGCAAGTAATAATTAGAACCTGCTGAACATGATTCAAAAACAGGCCAGTCCTCATACTTTTTCTCATCATCAATTGTAGAAAATGCTCGCTCAATTCCATTAAAATCGGGCACCTCAAAAATACACAAATGAGGAGATATTCTTCCTTTTTTCCAAAATTCAGCACCATTCTTAAATGATTTTAATAATTTACTAGCGCTTACATTATGATAAAAATATGATTCTTCAGTAAATAAAAACGAATTTTCTAATGCTTCTATTTCATAAATTTTTGAGGATAAATAGTTTGCTAATGGTCGAAAGGTTTCCATCTCCGTAATAGCAAAAAACTTTTTATCATTACATTTAATTAATAAAACGGGGTATGGAGAGATATAAAAAACGTTTCCATAGTCTCTTTTTCGTTCACAATATTTTTTAGCTGATTCCAAAGTAGCATGCATCCTTTTGAATAAGTTCTGCTCCATGTTGAACGCCAGGCATTTCTACCTTTTACTACAAAATAAACGACGCTGGGCACTACTTCTTTTACCAATATGCTGTCAGAAACATTAATTTCTTGAATTTCTATAAGTTCCATAATAACTCACTTCCAGAAAGGTGCTTGCTTAGTCATAACGGCTGAATCAAAATCAGAATACAGCTTAGCAGTTCCCTTAACCCGCGAACCGAATACCAACACCTTGTATTACAGTACATTTTTTGCAGGATTTGCCTTACAACTACCAATTCTTCCGGCTTAATATCAAGTTTATTCATCGACTGTATTTAAAATGTCTTCCAACTTTTCGACAAGTTGGTTTGCTTCAAGAATGAATTTTTCAATGCCGCCAACAACGGCTAGGGCAACCACTTCATCATAAGTATGACTGATACGGCTGCGAATATCACGGTATTGCCGCCAATCCGCCCAATCGCCTGATAACAAACCCTGTTCGTTAGCTGTACGGATTAAATCCTGAAAAGTCATTTGGTCAAATTGCGCAGGATTGGCCGATGTTTGCTCCAAATAACGCTTTAAGGTTTTATGGCTGATTTCGTAAGTAAATTCAAAACGCTGAATCAAGCCATCGCGGATTTGTTCATCACTGATGTCTTGCTGATAACGCTGCCAGCCTTCTACCAGCTTTGCAGTCGCTTTTCTCAGCGGTTGCACATTTTGATTCAGCTGTTTCAGACGGCCTTTTCTAAAGCTTCCTGACATTTCGTTTGCGCAGCGGATTTTCGAGCAAAAAAGCCCGAATGCAAGGCGCAAAGCACAGCAAGGTTGGACACCTTGCAAGCATTTGCAACACAGCAGGCGGGTTTTTATGCCGAAAAGCCGCCACATAATGAAAGGCCAGGAAGCCCTAGGCCACCTGAAACCTTTTACTTAAACTGTTTCAAGAAATTCAAATCGTTATCGAAAAACAGGCGCAGGTCGTTGACGTTGTAGCGTAGCATGGCAAAGCGGTCGAGGCCGATACCGAAGGCGAAGCCGGTGTATTTTTCCGGGTCGATATTGACGTTTTTCAATACGTACGGGTGCACCATGCCGCAGCCGCCGACTTCCAGCCATTTACCGTTTTCGCCCATGATGTCGATTTCGGCAGAAGGTTCGGTAAATGGGAAAAACGACGGACGGAAGCGCACTTGCAAATCATCGCGTTCAAAGAAGCGGCGGATAAAGTCGGTAAACACGGCTTTCAAATCGGCCATCGATACGCCCTCTTCCACCCACAAACCTTCGGCCTGATGGAACATCGGCGAGTGTGTGGCATCGCTGTCCACACGGTAAACACGGCCCGGCGCAATAATGCGGATAGGCGGATTTTTCTTGTCCAGCATATAGCGGATTTGAATCGGCGAGGTATGGGTACGCAATACATCGCCGTTTTCTACATAAAAAGTATCCTGCATAGCGCGTGCTGGATGGTTTTGCGGGATATTCAAGGCTTGGAAATTGTGGAAATCGTCTTCGATTTCAGGGCCGTCAGCCACTTCAAAACCCATGCCGTGAAACAATTCGACCACGCGTTGCAGCGTCAGCGTTACCGGATGCAGACCGCCAAGCTCCTGACCACGACCAGGCAGGGTCACATCCAAAGCTTCCTCTGCCAGCTGCGCTTGCAGCTTGGCTTCGTTTAAGGCATCGCGCTTGTTGTTGTAGGCCGTCTGAAATTGGTTTTTGCATTCATTGATATGAGCGCCGACGGTTTTGCGCTCTTCCGGTGACATTTGGCCCAAGGTTTTCAACAAGCCGGTTAATTCACCGGTTTTGCCCATGTAGCGGGCTTTCACTTGTTCCAAGGTGTTAAAATCTGACGCGGCTTCTACGGCAGCAATACCTTCGGCAACAATGCGATTTACATTTTCCATAATAATTTTTATCTATTGTCTATCAGTTGATGATTTAAGTTTCGAAATGATGAGGCCGTCTGAAAGGATGAAGAAACCGCGATTCCCTTTTCCTTTTTCAGACGGCCTGACTAATCTTCCAACGGCCAATCGTTTATGTTGCCGGTTAACGATGGCTACGCCAAACAATATACCGAACAGGCTGAAACGGCATTATTCTAACGCAAACCACACAAAAAAGACAGGCTTTAAAGAAGAAAAATCAACTACATAGAATTTCTTTGATAAGAAAAAAAAAGGAAACCGAAGTTTCCTTTTTTTATTATCAAATTAAGCAGACAACGCACCTTTAGCTTTTTCAACCAATTGAGCGAATGCAGCTTTGTCAAATACAGCCAAATCAGCCAATACTTTGCGGTCGATTTCGATAGACGCGTGTTTCAGGCCATTCATGAATTTACTGTAAGACAAACCGTTTTCACGGGCACCGGCGTTAATACGCACAATCCACAATTGACGGAATTGACGTTTGCGTTGGCGACGGTCACGGTAAGCATATTGACCGGCTTTCATTACCGCCTGCTTGGCAACGCGGTATACATTTTTACGACGGCCGCGATAGCCTTTGGCTAAAGCGAAGATTTTTTGGTGACGGGCACGAGCGGTAACACCGCGTTTTACGCGTGGCATACTTTAAACTCCTTAAGCGTAAGGTAACATTTTAGCAACAGATGCCAAATCGCGTTCGTTCACCATAGCGGTGCCACGCAATTGACGTTTCGTTTTAGTGGTTTTTTTGGTCAAGATGTGACTTTTAAACGCATGACCACGTTTTACACCACCGTTACCCAGTACTTTAAAGCGTTTTTTCGCGCCAGACTTGGTTTTCATTTTTGGCATGGGGAAACTCCATTTGTTTTTAGATAAGGCATAAGGGGCTTTAAAATCATTGATTTCAAATACTTGTATCCCAAACACCACAGTTTTTTTGCTGTCCATACTGAAAGCTTACTTCGCGCAGCAATCGAAGGAAGCTGTTAATTATAACTTTATTTTTTCTTTGGTGCAATCATCATTACCATCTGACGACCTTCCATTTTTGGGAAAGATTCGATTTGAGCCACTTCGGCCAACTCTTCCCTCACCCGTTCGAGAAGTTGCGCGCCTAATTGTTGGTGCGCCATTTCGCGCCCGCGGAAACGCAAGGTGACTTTTACCTTGTCGCCGTCTTCCAAGAAGCGGTTAATGTTGCGCATTTTGATTTGATAATCGCCTTCATCGGTACCCGGACGGAATTTGATTTCCTTAATCTGGACCTGCTTCTGGTTTTTCTTAGCTTCGTCACGCTTTTTGGCTTGTTGGTATTTGTATTTACCAAAATCCATGAGCTTGCACACAGGCGGCTTGGCGGTGGGAGAAATTTCTACCAAATCCACATCCTGCTCTTCAGCCATGGCCAAAGCTTCACGGACAGACACAACACCAAGCTGTTCGCCTGAATCACTGATTAATCGCACTTCTTTGGCGGTAATTTCGCCGTTGATTCGTGCTTCGCGTTCTTGAGCGATGATAATACTCCTTCTAAAAATTACAATTGATCTCCACCTGCTCCAGCAGACGGGCTCTTCTTTAAAAAATTAATTATGCCACTGATTCGGCGATTTCTTGCTGCAATTGAGCAATGAAACCATCCAAGTTCAGCGAACCTAAATCTTCTGCCTTGCGGCGCACGGCCACTTTGCCGTCTTGCATTTCTTTATCGCCCACCACGATTTGGTAGGGATAACGGTATTGGCTGTTATCACGGATTTTGTAGCCGATTTTTTCGTTGCGCAAATCCAATTCAACACGCAAACCCGCCGCTTGCAACTTGGACGCCACCTCATGGCAGTAATCGGCTTGTTTTTCAGTAATATTCATAACCACCATTTGCACCGGTGCCAACCATAATGGGAAAGAACCGGCATGATTTTCAATCAAGATGCCGATAAAACGCTCCAACGAACCCAAAATCGCACGGTGCAACATCACCGGACGGGCTCGGTCATTGTTTTCGGTTACGTATTCGGCATCCAAGCGTTCCGGCAAGACAAAATCAAGCTGCAATGTACCACACTGCCATGAACGACCCAATGCGTCCTTCACATGGTATTCTATTTTCGGACCATAAAACGCACCTTCACCCTGCAATTCTTCCCATTTCACACCGCAAGCAGCCAATGCATCGCGCAAGCCTTGTTCGGCTTTATCCCAAATTTTATCGGAACCGGCACGCTTTTCAGGACGTAATGACAATTTCACCGCCACATCATTGAAGCCGAATTGCTTGTAAATACGCACCAATAATTCGTTAAAGGCGCGCGCTTCTTGTACGATTTGATCCTCGGTACAGAAAATATGCGCATCGTCTTGCACGAAACCGCGCACACGCATCAGGCCATGCAATGCGCCGCTTGGTTCATTACGGTGGCACGAACCAAATTCAGCCAAGCGCATTGGCAAATCGCGGTAAGAGCGCAAACCGTTATTAAAAATCTGGACATGTCCGGGACAATTCATCGGTTTCACGGCGTATTCACGTTTTTCCGAATGGGTCAGGAACATATTGTCTTTGTAGTTGTCCCAGTGGCCGGACTGTTCCCAGAAGGTTTTATCCATAATCTGCGGTGTTTTCACTTCTTTATAACCGGCCGCATCCAGCTCTTTGCGCATATGCTGCTCAATCGCCTGCCACAAAGCCCAGCCTTTCGGATGCCAAAACACCATGCCCGGCGCTTCATCCTGCAGGTGGAATAAATCTAATTGTTTACCTAGCTTGCGGTGGTCGCGTTTTTCTGCTTCCTCAATGCGCCGGATATAAGCTTTCAATTCGTCTTTACTGGCCCATGCCGTACCATAGATTCGTTGCAGCATTTCGTTATTACTGTCGCCGCGCCAGTAGGCACCGGCTAGCTTGGTCAGTTTGAAGTTTTTCAGGAACCTTGTATTCGGCACGTGCGGGCCGCGGCACATGTCCACATATTCCTGATGATGGTACATGCCCATCGCTTCTACTTCAGGCATATCTTCAATCAAGCGCAATTTGTATTCTTCACCGCGGCCGGCAAAAATTTTGATGGTTTCTTCGCGCGGGGTCATGATTTTAACCACGTCATAATCCTGCGCAATCAACTCTTTCATGCGATTTTCGATGGCAGCCATATCTTCCGGTGTGAATGGTTTTTCAGTCGCAATGTCGTAGTAAAAACCATCTTCAATGACCGGGCCAATTACCATTTTTGCATTCGGGTAAAGCTGCTTCACTGCATGTCCAATCAAGTGGGCACACGAGTGACGGATAATTTCCACGCCCTCTTTGTCTTTAGGGGTGATGATTTGCACGCTCGAATCTTCGGTAATCGGATCGCAAGCATCTACCAATTTGCCGTTGACTTTACCGGCCACTGTCGCCTTCGCCAAACCTGCACCAATCGATGCCGCAATTTGGGCAACGGTTACGGGTGATTCATATTGGCGGACGGAACTATCAGGCAAGGTAATGTTCAACATTCAAAACTCCGGGTGGTCAGTAATTTTTCAGACGGCATGATTCATTATATTTATTCAACAACGCAAACGGCCTAAAAGCTGGTTTAATATCATGATTGCGGCTGTCGTTTTTATTCGACCACAATCGAAAAGCTAATCTTGCAAATTATATAATGCCTGTCAATCAATTAGCAAGCTACCGACTAAATGCGGGGCATATCGCCTACGCCTGTTACAGCAAGAGTGTACAAAATCATCCCCATGCCGTCTGAAAACCGCTACACTCATATTCACCACCCAACACATCACGCCGATTTTTTATGAACCGATTTGAGTTATTCAACGTCACTTCATCCGAACGCAATCTGCTGCCTTACGATGGCATCGCTAACGATTTCGGTGTGATTTTAAAATTTCAAGAAGCCGACGACTTGTTTGCGGAATTGCTGCATAATATTCCTTGGCGACACGATGAAGCCATTATTTACGGCAAACACATTACCACCGCCCGCCAAGTGGCTTGGTATGGCGACCACACATTTGACTACACCTATTCCGGTATCCGTCGCACAGCCCTACTTTGGCATCCGGCCTTACTTGCTCTCAAACACACCATCGAGCAACACCTTCAATCCATCAGTCCAACTGTTTTTAATTCCTGCTTATTGAATTTATATTCAGACGGCCTCGGCGGCATGAGCTGGCACAGTGATGACGAAAAAGAATTAGGCAACGAACCCATCATTGCTTCACTCAGCCTAGGTGCTACCCGAAAATTTGCCTTCAAACACAAACACACCGCCGAAAAACGCGAATTCATGCTGCAACACGGCCAATTAATCGTGATGCGCGGGCAAACCCAGCAATATTGGTGCCATGCCGTGATGAAAAGCACTAAAATTACCGAGCCGCGTATTAACCTTACTTTCCGCACCTTGCACCCCGATATCTAGTTAAGCACACCGTAACAAACGCTTATCAGTTATAATTATTTATTTATCCGAACACACCCATGCTGAAATTTACCCTGCACAAAAAAGACGGCCTTGCCCGCCGCGGCACACTTGAGCTGAACCACGGAAAAATCGAAACCCCCGTGTTCATGCCAGTCGGGACCTACGGCTCGGTCAAGGCCATGACGCCGCAAAACCTGCACGACATCAATGCCCGAATCATCTTGGGCAATACTTACCATTTATGGCTGCGCCCCGGCTTAGAAGTCATCGAACAATTCGGCGGCCTGCACCGATTTATCGGCTGGGACAAACCGATTCTCACCGATTCGGGCGGTTTCCAAGTATTTTCCCTTTCCGAGATGCGCAAGCTTACCGAAGAAGGCTGCACCTTCAAAAGTCCGATTAACGGCGACAAATTATTCCTTTCGCCCGAAATTTCGATGAAAATTCAAACGGTTTTAAATTCCGACATCGTCATGCAGCTTGACGAATGCACACCGGGCGAGGCCACGCACGAACAAGCGCGCAAATCGCTGCAAATGAGCCTGCGCTGGGCAGAGCGCAGCAAAAAAGCCTTTGAAGATTTAAACAATCCCAACGCCCTTTTCGGCATTGTGCAAGGCGCGATGTATGAAGACCTGCGTGAAGAATCCTTGCGCGGTTTGGAACAATTCGACTTCCCCGGCTTGGCCATCGGCGGCTTGTCGGTGGGCGAACCGAAGCCTGAAATGTACCGCATGCTGCGTACCGTCGGCCCGGTTCTGCCTGAACAAAAACCGCATTACCTGATGGGGGTCGGCACACCGGAAGACTTGGTTTACGGTGTGGCGCACGGCGTGGACATGTTCGACTGCGTCATGCCGACACGCAACGCACGCAACGGCTGGCTGTTTACCCGCTTTGGCGATTTGAAAATCAAAAATGCCAAACACCGTCTTGATAACCGCCCGCTCGACGAATCCTGCACCTGTTATGCCTGCCAAAACTTCAGTCGCTCGTATTTGCATCATTTACACAAAGTCGGCGAAATCTTAGGTGCGCAACTGAACACCATTCACAACCTGCATTTCTACCAAGCCATCATGGCCGAAATGCGCGAAGCCATCGATCAAGGCAAATTCAACGACTGGCAGGCTCAATTCCATGAAAACCGTGCACACGGCATGAGTTGACAGGTTTGAGAGATTGAATGAAAAATAAAGGCGGTCTGAGACTTTATCAAATGCCAAAAATTTCCAAGAATAATACTTCACTCTTCCCGACCGCTCAGAAATAACGGTTGTTTGGTTTCTTTATTTACTTTTAGTTTTTTGCAAGCAGCCCAATTTTTTTATCCATCAAGCCACAGTGCCATCTCAAATAACGCCATCTCAAATAACGCTACCGCTAAATCCCAAAAGGCCGTCTGAAAACCTGATTCCGCTTTCAGACGGCCTTTTTATTGCTATAATTCCCCATTTCCTTCTTTTTAGCGAAAGCCAGCCATGCCGCATTTTTTAGCCGAACCTACTCTTTCTTACGAACAGCAAAACAAAACCGCTGTGGTCTTGATGAATTTAGGCACGCCTGATGCGCCGACAGCGCAAGCCGTACGCCCGTATTTGAAAGATTTCTTGTCCGACCAGCGCGTGGTGGAATTGCCGAAACTGGTTTGGCAGCCGATTTTGCGCGGGTTGGTATTGGCTTTGCGCCCGAAAAAAAGCGCACATGGTTATGAAAAAATCTGGTTTAAAGAAGGTTCCCCTTTGGCGGTTTATACCGAGCGTCAAACCAAAGCGTTGGCGGCGGTGCTGCACAATGTTATTGTGCGCCATGCCATGACTTACGGCAATCCGGGCGTGCCGGAAGTGCTGCAGGATTTGAAAAATCAAGGCGTAGGCAATTTGTTGGTGATTCCGTTGTATCCGCAATATGCCGCATCGAGCACCGGTGCAGCCTTGGATAAGGTATTTGCCGGATTGCTGCAACAACGTAACCAAATGAGCGTACGCACGATATCGCGTTTTTATGATGATGCAGGCTACATCGAAGCGATGAAACAGCATATCCAAGCCTATTGGGCGGAACACGGCCACGGCGAAAAGCTGATGCTGAGCTTCCACGGCATTCCGCAAAAAAACTATGATGATGGCGATCCTTATCCGGAAGAATGCCACCATACAGCGAAGCTGTTGGCCGATGCTTTGGGCTTGAGTGAAAACGATTACATTGTCTCTTTCCAAAGCCAATTCGGCAAAGCAAAATGGGTCAAGCCAAGCTCGCAGGATTTGTTTGACGAATTGCCGAAACAAGGCGTCACCAAGCTGGATGTGTTCTGCCCGGGCTTCTTGGCCGACTGTTTGGAAACCATGGAAGAAATCGCGCTGATGGGGCGTGAGCAATTCTATCAAGCCGGCGGCAAGCAATATCAGTTTATTCCGTGTTTAAACGATAATCCAATTTGGGTAAACGCGCTAGCCAAGCTGGTAAAAAAGAATTTGCAAGGCTGGATTTGATTGAAATGTATTAAATCAAAACCATCAGCAAGTGAACAACTTTCCAAAAGAACAGACCAGTATTCGGCAGCAGACCGCTTCCCGACAAGAAAGACTGCCATCCGCTACACACACCTGACCCGGGAACAAAAATACGGCATTTGCCCGGAATACCGCAAGCCGTCTCAAAGCAGCAGTACCCCCACCACCGTCAAGCGTGAATCGGACAGAT
>NZ_PXYY01000065.1 GCF_003013245.1 Neisseria iguanae | reverse complement strand
ACCACCCCCGGATACAATACATCAAACCGCTGTTTTACAAACTAATTTTAATAACAGCAAATTCGCAGAAAATTTCCAAAACCGGTCACAACAGCCCCTCCCCCCCAATACAAAAAACCTTCTGAAACCCAAACTTTTCAGCAGCCTCGCCTCATCCCCGCCGCTTCATGCTATCATTCCGCTTTATCTGTTTTAATTATTCAACTCCCCCATGACCGCCACCGACATGATCCACCTTATCGGCACGATTGCCTTTGCCCTTTCCGGTTATCTGGTGGGGGCACGCAAGCGGCTGGACATGCTCGGCGTATGGATTTGCGCGCTGCTCACCGCTATCGGCGGCGGTTTGATTCGCGATGCCTTGGTCGGGCGTATGCCGCTGGTGTTTACCGAGTACGGCGCACTGGCCATTACCGTGCTGACCGTGCTGGCGGCGTGGCTGTTTAAAGTTCAGAATAATCAAGGCCGTGTCTTGGCTGAAGCCTTTGTCTGGGCGGATTCGCTCGGGCTGGTGGCCTTCACCATCACCGGCGCGCAAGTCGCGCTGATGTATGATTTAAACGTCTTCGGCGTGGTCATGCTCGGCTTCATCACTGCCGTCGGCGGCGGCGTGGTGCGCGATGTACTGGTGAACGATATCCCGATGATTATGCGGCAGGATTTCTACGGCACTGTTGCCGTACTCGTCGCGCTGGCCGTGTTCCTGCTCGACCGCTGGAACTGGGTCAACCCGCTGATACTCAATATCCTGCTGTTTGGCGGCTATGTGCTGCGGATGTGGGCATACAAAACCCGCCTAACGCTGCCGAAACTATAAGGCCGTCTGAAATTTTTACCCGATAAAACCCCATCAACCGATTTCCCAAACTTTTCCGAAAGCCGACCATGTCCGACATCTTAAACAAAATCCTCGCCACCAAAGCCGGAGAAGTCGCCGCGCAAAAAGCCGCCGTGTCTTTAGACGAAATGAAACAACGCGCATACTCTGCCGCGCCGGTGCGCGATTTTCTCGGCGCGATTCATGCCAAACACGCGCAAAATGTGCCTGCGATTATTGCCGAAGTAAAAAAAGCCAGCCCGAGCAAAGGCCTGATTCGTGCCGATTTCAATCCGGCGCAGATTGCCAAAGCCTATGAAAACGCAGGGGCGGCATGTTTGTCGGTATTGACCGATGAACCCTATTTCCAAGGTTCGCCCGACTATCTGCAGCAGGCGCGTGCGGCGGTATCGCTGCCGGTGTTGCGTAAGGATTTTATGATTGACGAGTATCAGGTTTACCAAGCCCGCGTTTGGGGGGCGGATGCGATTTTACTGATTGCCGCGGCCTTAGATGCCGACACGCTGGCGCGTTTGGAAGCCGTGGCACATGGATTGAAGATGACGGTGTTGCTGGAATTGCACGATGCGTCTGAGTTGGCCAAATGCAGCAATATGACCACGCCATTATGGGGCGTGAACAACCGCAACCTGCGCACCTTCGATGTCACCTTACAGCAAACGCTGGATCTACTGCCTGAATTGGACGGCAAAACGGTCGTTACCGAGAGCGGCATCCGCGACAAAGACGATGTGGACTTTATGCGCGGTCATGGCGTGAATACGTTCTTAATCGGCGAAACCTTTATGCGTGCAGACGATATTGAAGCGGAAGTGAAGAAGTTGTTTTGAGTTTTGATGTAGGGCTGGCATTCCTGCCCGTCATTTATAAATGTAATACCCATTCCCAAAATAACCTAAATAAATCAGTGACTGTATGTAGGGACGGGTTATTTTTCAGAATCGGCATAAGTATCAGAATGGTGGGCAGGGATGCCCACCCTACCTTAAAACAAATTATTTTTTCAAACTTGCCATATCAATCACAAAGCGGTATTTCACATCGCTTTTCAGCATACGCTCATAGGCTTCGTTGATATTCTGCATATCAATCATTTCCACATCCGGCAACACATTGTGTTCGCCGCAGAAATCGAGCATTTCTTGAGTTTCTTTGATACCGCCGATCATCGAAGCGGCAATTGAGCGGCGGCCTGCCAGCAGCGGCCAGGTTGAAATGGTTTCGCTCAATTCGCCGACCACACCGACCAATACCAGCGTGCCGTCGAGTGCCAGCGTCGGCAGATACGGTTTCAAATCGTGGTCGTAAGGCACGGTATCGATAATCACGTCAAACTGATTGGCTACTTCGGCTATTTGCACTTCATCAGTCGAAATCACCACATGGTTCGCACCCAAAGCATGGGCATCATCAGCTTTGTTCGGGCTACGGGAAAACAGGGTCACTTCCGCGCCCATTGCCACCGCTAGTTTGATGGCCATGTGACCCAAACCGCCCAAGCCGACAACGGCCACTTTACTGCCTTTGCCGACATTCCAATGACGCAGCGGCGAATAAGTGGTGATACCGGCGCATAACAGCGGTGCAACGGCTTTAGTGTCGAGATTTTCAGGCACGCGCAACACAAAATCCTCGCTGACTACAATCGCGGTGCTGTAACCGCCGTAGGTAATGCTGCCGTCGTGGCGGTCGTGCGAGCAGTAAGTGCCGGTGTTGCCGTTTTCGCAGTATTGTTCCAAATCGTGTTTGCACGGTTCGCACTCGCGGCAGGAATCGACCATACAGCCCACGCCAACCAAATCGCCGTCTTTATATTTGGTCACGCCGGTGCCGACATTACGCACGCGGCCGATGATTTCATGGCCGGGTACGACCGGATAAATGGAAAACTCGCCCCAGTCGCCGCGGGCAGTGTGTAAGTCGGAGTGGCATACGCCGCAATATAAAATGTCGATTTCCACATCATCGGGGCGCAAGTCGCGGCGTTCGAAGGCAAACGGAGCGAGCGGAGAAGTCGCGCTTTGGGCAGCGTAGCCGGTTACAGGAAGTGTCATGATAAATCCTTTTTCTTATTCAAACGTATTCAATTTCTGAATACATCATACGCCCAAACCTGTCTGCGTTTGAATATCAATATGCGGAATACACTGTTCCTGCTGCAAACATACCGCTGCGAGCCTGTTCAGACGGCCTTTCAAGAATATGTAGGATTATGTAAAACCCAAACGGCAAGCCTTTCAGACAGCCTGAGCGGGTTTACAATAAACCTTTTTCCATACCGATGAAAAGACTCCCATGAACCGCCGCCAATTTTTAACTGCCGCCGCCGGAATCGCCATTGCCGTGGGCGTACCCGCCTGCGCCGCTACCGGCTCGAAAGCCCGGGCACAATCGGCGGTTGCCGTGACCCGCGTTTTCGGCAACGGCATGAATCTGGTTGCCGTGGCCGTCAAATACAGCCATGCCGTTCAAGCCGCCGCTTTGCAGGCTGAGGATTTCAGCGTAAACGGATTTACCATCAGCCGGGTCTATACCAGTGATTCTGCCGATGGGAAACCTTTACCGCAAGGCCGTTACGTTATCATTGCCATCAAACCGCAAACCTTAGTCGTCAAAAACAAACCCTCCGCCGCGCAACAAGTGCAAAACACCAAGGGCAAAGGCCCGGGCACTGCGGGCGATGTCAAAGAGAGCGCCCCTTCGCTTGCCGGCCGCAATGTTGCCGTCACCGTGCAAGGCCAAAGCCTGACTGCCGCCATCTCGCTCAATGAAGCATTCGACGATTTCAAGCAGTTTGAATTTTACGATAAAGCCACCGGCAAAACCGTGCGCTACAACCTGTTTGCCCCGAAAAACCAAACGGCAGGCGAGCGTTATCCGCTGGTATTGTTTATGCACGATGCAGGCGTAACCGGCAAAAACAATGCGCCGCTTGCCGCACTCTATCAGGGCAACGGTGCGACCGCATGGGCAGAACCGGCGGCACAAGCCAAGAATCCGTGTTTCGTACTCGCCCCGCAGTTTGACGAAATCATCGCCGACGACCAATCCCAAACCTCCGATTATCTCGATGCCACTTTAAACTTAATCCGCGATTTGGAAACCCGCTACGCCATCGACCCTGCCCGCCGCTACACCACCGGCCAATCCAGCGGCGGCATGATGTCGATTGCCATGAACGTGAAATATCCCGACTTCTTCGCCGCCACCTATCTGGTTGCCTGCCAATGGAATCCTGCCGTAGTCGCACCGCTGGCGAAAAACAAAATCTGGATTACCGTATCGCAAGACGACAGCAAAGCCTATCCGGGACAAACCGCGATTGTCGAAGTATTGGCCAAACACGGCGCAAAAGTCGCACGCGGCGAATGGAACGCGCAATGGAGTGCCGCCGAATTTCAGACGGCCTTTGACAAAATGGACGCGCAACAGGCCAACATCAATTTCGTCAGCTTTGAAAAAGGCACGGTCTTTACCGAAGGCGAATCCGCAGCCGGCGCCGGCGGCCACACCAACACTTGGCAATACGCCTACAATATCGCACCGGTACGCGAATGGATTTTCCGCTGGCATAAGTAATGCCCAAATCTCAAATTAAAGTGTTCAAAAACGAATAAGCCGTCTGAAACCCACAAGGTTTCAGACGGCTTATTATCAGCAATACCCGACCTTATACCGCCCGTTTGAAATGGCGCGGTCGGAATCCCAGCAGCGCCAGCGACACAAAATACAGGCCGCCGCCGATGGCAATCAATACCGCCAACTGCGCCGCTTTCTGCCAGCCTGCCACGCCTACCCATGCAAACGGCAGGTAAGTCTGCGCCGCCCACAAACCGCCGCCCATCACCGCCAATGCGGCCAGCAATTTCGCCAGAAACACGCCCCAGCCTGCACCGGGTTGGTAAATACCGTGTTTGCGCAGCAGGTAAAACAACAAACCGGCGTTCAGACACGCGCCCAAACCGATGGCGAGTGCAAGGCCGGTGTGTTTGAGCGGGCCGACAAAGGCTAAGTTCATCAGCTGCGTGCACACCAGCGTGAAAATGGCGGTTTTCACCGGCGTTTTGATGTTTTGCCGCGCGTAAAAGCCGGGGGCGAGTACCTTAATCATAATCAGACCAATCAGGCCGAACGAGTAAGCTATCAGCGCGTGTTGCGTCATTTGCGCATCAAACAGGGTAAATTCGCGGTACATAAACAGCGTTGCGACCAATGGAAACGACAATACCGCCAAGCCCACTGCCGCTGGCAAGGTCAACAGCATGCACAGGCGCAAACCCCAGTCGAGCAGGCCGGAAAAAGCCTGACTGTCTTGACTGGCGGCGTGTTTCGATAAAGTCGGCAGCAAAATCGTGCCCAGCGCCGCACCGAGCACACCGGTCGGCAATTCCATCAGGCGGTCGGCATAATACATCCACGACACGCTGCCCGATTGCAGGAACGATGCAAAAATGGTGTTAATCACCAAGGAAATCTGCGCCACGCTCACGCCCAAAATCGCCGGTGCCATCTGTTTCATCACGCGGGTAACGGCAGGATCGGTAAAACTCAGTTTCGGCAATTTCAAAAAGCTGAGTTTCGCCAACCACGGCAATTGGAACGCCAACTGCAAAATCCCGCCGACAAACACCGCCCAAGCCAGTGCCATCACCGGCGGGTCGAAATACGGCGCGAAAAACAGCGCGAACACAATAAAGGAAATATTCAGCAAGGTCGGCGTAAAAGCCGGAATGCTGAATTTGTGGTAAGAGTTGAGAATCGAACCGACAAAAGACGACAGTGAAATCAATAAGATATACGGAAACGTAATCCGCAGCAAATCAATCGACAACTGGAATTTATCAGGGTTTTTAGCAAAACCGGGCGCAGAAACGTAAATCACCCAAGGTGCGGCCAAAATGCCGATGGCGGTCACAATCACCAATACAAAACCCAACATACCGGCCACATAGCGCACAAATTCCCGTGTGGCTTCTTCCGATTTGGTTTGCTTGTATTCCGCTAAAATCGGCACAAACGCCTGTGCAAACGCCCCTTCTGCAAATACGCGCCGCAACAGGTTGGGCAGCTTGAACGCCACAAAAAACGCGTCCGTCGCCACGCCCGCACCAAACGCACGGGCAATAATCGTGTCGCGCACAAAGCCGAGTATGCGCGACACCATAGTCAGACCGCCGACTTTGGCCAAAGCACCTAATAAATTCATAATCGTTTCATCAGTTTGAAAATTAAAACAAAATGCCCGAACCTTGACAAAGCGCCAGACTTGAATAGCGTCCGCAACCAGAGAAAGGCGGGTGTTGTGCAAAGGCCAGAGGGCCGTCTGAAACAGCATCCGACCATCATTTTAAGGAATCATTTCTGCTGATTCCAATATTTCAGACAGCCTCGGGAAAGCCGTTTATTGTACGACAGTGCAGACAGGGTCGGCTATGTTTTCCGACCAATGGTCATGCCGTTGAAGGATAAGCTTCCCGACCATCGCGATTATTTCCCGCAATGAAACCGTCTTTTTCACACCAAGCCATTCATGCACTGCCAAAAATGCTTTAAAATCACACCTGTCTTTATAGAAAGTAACATCATGAACCTGAAAAAAATCACCCTCACCACATTCACGGCTCTGGCCTTGGCAGCCTGCGGCGGCCAAGCTGAAACCAGCGTGCCAGCCGAAGGCACGGCGCAAAACACCGCTTCCGCCCCAGTTCCTGCCGCCCCCGCCGGCCTGGTAGAAGGCCAAAACTACACCGTCTTAGCGAATCCGATTCCGCCATTGCAAGCCGGCAAAGTCGAAGTAGCCGAATTTTTCGGCTACTTCTGCCCGCATTGCGCCCATTTGGAACCAGTGTTGGGCGAACACGCCAAATCATTCCAAGAAGATACCTATCTGCGTAAAGAACACGTGGTTTGGGGGCCTGAAGTGAAACCATTGGCCCGCTTGGCCGCAGCGGTAGAAATCGCCGGCGAAAAAGCTGCCGACATGCCGATTTTCGATGCCATCGTTAACCAAAAAATCAACTTGGCCGATGTGAATGTTTTGAAAACATGGCTGCCGGAACAAACCGCGTTTGACGGCAAAAAGGTCTTGGCCGCATTTGAATCGCCTGAAAGCCAAGCCCGTGCCGATAAAATGGAAGCGCTGACCAACACCTTCCAAATCAGCAGCACACCGTTGGTGATTGTCGGCGGCAAATACCAAGTGAAATTTGCCGACTGGCAATCCGGTATGAACACCGTTGATTTACTGGTGGATAAAGTACGCGAAGAACAAAAAGCTGCGCCTACGCAATAGGGTTTTTGATGATGAAAGGCCGTCTGAAAGTAAAGATGCTTTCAGACGGCCTTACTTTATTTTCACAGAGCCGCATTCCGCTTTTTCACCCACCCTCGAATCCACACAAAAAATATCGGCACGAACAGCAAACCCAACACCGTCGAGAACACCGTGCCGCCCAAGACTACCGTGCCGATGGCAACGCGGCTGCCGGCACCTGCGCCGGTACCGAGCGCCAGCGGAATCACGCCGAAGCCGAACGCGAGCGAAGTCATCAGAATCGGGGGCAGGCGCAGGCGGGCAGCTTCAGTGGCGGCCTGCCAAATGCTTTTGCCCTGTTCTTGCAATTGCACCGCGAATTCGACAATCAGAATCGCATTTTTCGCCGCCAAGCCGATGGTGGTTAAGAGGCCGACTTGGAAAAACACACCATTCGACAAACCGCGTACGGACGTAAACAACAATGCGCCCAATACGCCCAACACCGCCGAGAGCATCACGGCAAACGGCACGCTCCAGCTTTCATATAAAGCCGCCAAACACAAAAACACAAACAACACTGATAAAGCATACAGCAAAGGGGCGAGCGCACCGGCACGTTTTTCCTGCAAGGACGCGCCTGTCCATTCGATATTATAGCCGGGGGGCAATTGTTGCATCACTTCCTCCACCGCCGCCATTGCACCGCCCGAACTCACACCCTCACCTGCCGAAGCCTGCATTTCCATCACCAAGCTGCCGCCGAAGCGGATTAATTGCGGCGGCGCGATGTTCCAACGCACACTGCTGAAGAAGGCATCAGGACATTGATAAAAACACTTTTTCTGCCTATCTGTGATAAGTAAGGAGTCAGGCTGACCAAAGGAAGAGAAAATATATTTCCCAAGCAATGTCTGTCCTCATTCGATAACGCATACCTTCTGCCGTCAAACGCAGATTTTTCTTGTTACAGACACCCGAATCAAACAAAACAGGCAACCGCTTTGACCGGTATTCATCACATCAGTTAATCGTGTTCGAGACATAGCAGATAAGTGATTCTTTGTTTGGCGACAAGAATTTTAACTTATCTGCTTTTCTTTTACTGTCTCTGTTTATATGACAAGTCATTGTCAGGAAGCCTTAGGACGCATCTTCTAAGTTTACTGGCGATGCCAATCAAAATGCTTTTTCCACGCTCACAAACCATTGCGCACTCTTGCGCGAGTAAAAGCCCGGCATATTGCTTTTGATATTCAGATAGCGGAAGTTCAGGCGCGGGGTGAGGCCTTTCCAACTGATTTTTTGGTGCCATACCGCTGCCTGTGCCTGGTATTCGTGGTCTTTGCGGATATAGCCGTACACCAGCGTTTCAGGCGCATCAAAGCGGCGGCGTGCGTAGCGCAGGCTCAGGCGCGTGCCAAGACCGTTGTTAAAGGTTTTTACCGTGCCGAGGCGTTCGGACGAATCCTCTGCGCTGTGCAGATTGTCCCACTGCTTGTCCGCACCGCCGAAAAGCAGCCACGAATCGGTAGCGCGATACAGCGCGGTGGCCGACAGCAAATGGGAGAAACCGTCATAACGGGCGGCGGTACGTGCTTCCTGGTAGCGTTTTTCCGTGCGCGAGGCGTTCAACATTAATTGCCATCGCGGCGACAGGCTGCGTCTGTATTCCAGATTCGCGCCATGCAGGCGGCTGTAGCGCGAGCTGCCGAGCCAGTTTTGTTCGACAAACGGAATCACCCCCCACGATTGGCGCGCGTTTTGGTTTTTATATCCTGCTGCCACGCTCAGACTCTGTTCGCTGTAATCGTGATTGTCCCAATAATAAACGCCGTCGCCACGCAGATTCAGATGGGCAAAATGGTTGCCTCCGATATTCACATCCCGCTGCACACCCGCTCCGTAGCGGAAACCTTCGGCACTTTTCGGCAGGCTGTCGCTATTTTTCGTCCAACGCCGCCCCTGCCATTCAATGATGCGCTCGTTGGAGGCATTATTGACATTATCCGTGCGCGTGTATTGCAGTGAAATATCCGGCTGCCAAGCCTGTGCTTTTTCTGTCGTCGAACGGTAAGCCGCAGCCAACCGCCTAGTCGCAGGCGTAACTTCTGCTGCTTCCACTTCGGCCAACATCCGCTCTGCCTCGCGGTATTGCTTGTCTTCCACCAGCATCAAGCCCAAATCCAGCTTCACATAAGGCAAATCCGGATTGGTCGCCACAATCTTGCGGTAATGCTCCACCGCTTTGCCGACTTCGCCGCGCCCGCGCAACAATGCGCCTTCAGCATAAGCAATCAGCGTTTCATCGGGCGCATCCGTGGTGCGATATAGCGCCAGCAAATTTACCAGCAAATCCCAGTGTTTACCTACCAACGCCTGATTAATCAGCGGCACCAGTAATTCAGGCCGCGCCCGCAAATCCGCTTCGGTCAAAGCCGCTACCGGATTTTCTGTTTCAGACGGCTTTCCCGTTTCTGTCGGCAGTTGTGGTGCAGCCGGCGCGGTTTCGTTTTCAAAAAACAAAGGCTCCGGCACGGGAACAGGCAATACCGGCAAATTTTCGCCGTAAAGCGGCGCGGAAACCAATAAAAAGGTTTGATATACATTGACAAATTCATCGACATGGCTGAGAAACGGCGCGTAGGCAGCTTTTTCAATCAGGTGCAGGCGGCTGTCGGGCATATGGCGGTGGAGGTATTCGCCCATGCACGGCGGGGTAATGGCGTCTTTTTGGCCGAACACGAGTAACACGGGTTGCTGAATCTGCGCTAAAAACGGCCTTGCATCGGCACAGTTGACGGCATCTAAGGCCGCTTGCAGCGCTTGCGGTGCGCCGTGGCGGATTAAATCGGGCAGGATTTTATGCAAAATTGAGGCGGCATTTTGTGTGCTGAGTAATTGTAATTGTAGGAATTGTTTGATATGTTTGCCATAATCCTGCTGAAATGCGTCGACCATTTTGGCCAAAGCAGGATTGCTCAAGCCTTCGGGATAACCGGCTTCGGCGGTGAGTTTGGCAAAACTGGCAGTAAGACACAGCGATTTCACTTTATCGGGGTGGCGTGCGGCCAAATAAAGCGCAACCAAGCCGCCGAGCGACCAGCCGAGAATGTGTACCGGTTCGTCGATTCGGGCGGCATAATGGTCGGCAACGGCGGCAATATCGAATACGTCGGCAAACGGTTCGTCGCCGTGGCCGGGCAGGTTCAGCGCGTGCACTGTCCAATCGTGCGGCAAACGCGGCATGAAATCGTCGAAAATATGGCGGTTGGCCGCCCAGCCGTGAATCAGATAAACTTTTTTCGCAGAGTGTGGCATGGATTTTCTTTCTTTTTGGCGCAGGCTGAAACAACGCTTGTGGTGGCACGCCCATCGCTGCGTATTATGCCGCGATTCCGCTTCAAACGGCCTGTGTTGCAGCTGTTTGGCCGATTTAGCGGAAAACTTCACCGATGCGGCCAACAGCTGCCCTTTGTGTTTTCGGCAGGTTGTCGGCGGAGCGGTTTGCGGACAATGCCAGAAAAAACCGCCGGAATTTGAACGGATGTGGGCTTCGGTGTATTATAAAAACCGCCGGTTAGCGGCATGGTGCATCATTTCAAGCATTTGAGTGATTTGAATATGCGGCGGCCTTTGACGCATTTGATGTGCCGTCATGCTCCTGATTGGTTGGCCGGATCCGGAGTTGATTTTGTGTTGCCCATGCCTTTGAGCAAAACAAGGCGGCTTTACCGTGGCTTCAACCAGAGCGAAGAATTGGCCGAAAGCTTGGCGCGACATTACGGCTGGCAGATCTTGCCGCACCAATGGATCGAACGCAGACACAAGCCGCCGCAAAGTACACTCAAAAGAGGTGAACATTTGGCAAATGTGCGTAACGTCTTCAAGCTGAACAAACCCTTACCTAAAAATTGTAAGATATTGTTAGTTGATGATGTCGTGACTACCGGTGCAACATTAAACGAATTGGCGAAAATGCTGAAAGCATCGGGCGCAAATATGGTTTATTGTTGGTGTTTGGCGCGTTCCCAATTGAAAAGATAGCTAAAAACTTTGACACCGTCACAATGCTGTGGCAATCTTGGCCGATTGCTAAGTGACTGATTTATATGTTTACTATTGTTTTATATCAACCTGAAATCCCCCCGAATACGGGCAATATCATCCGATTGTGCGCCAATACCGGTGCAGGATTACACTTAGTCAAACCACTCGGGTTTCCGCTTGATTCCACCAAAATGAAGCGCGCGGGTTTGGATTATCATGAGTTTGCAAAATTGACTGTACACGAGAATTTTGAAGCCTGCCTGAAAGCACTTGAAGGCCGCCGCATTTTCGCCTTGACGACCAAAGGTAAAGCCCGCCCCGACAAAGCCAGTTTCCGGGCGAGCGACGTGTTTTTGTTCGGCCCCGAAACACGCGGTTTGCCCGCAGAGATTCTTGATATGCTGCCTGCAGGGCAAAAGCTCCGTTTGCCGATGCTGCCCGGCAGCCGCAGCATGAATTTATCCAATACCGTTGCCGTGATGCTGTTTGAAGCATGGCGGCAAAACGATTATCAGGGCGGCATTTGAACAGGCCGTCTGAAAGGCGTAATTTTAATTTTTTAAGTGTCGATGTTTTGGTTTAAAATATCGGCACTTTACGTGATTAACTCAAGAATGGATTTTGTTTTGACTTTAAGCCACAATACTTTATTCGCCATGCTGACGGCAGTTGCCATCGGCGTTTTCTCCATCGGTTCCACCTCGGCGCAAACCGCCAAAGGTGCGCTGTTGGCCAAACAAGCCAACAAAATTATCGTGACCGGGCAAGACACTATTGTGCGTGCTGAGAAACTGCATCCTTCCGCCAACCGCAGCTACAAAGTTGCCGGCAAACGTTACCAACCGATGACCAAACTATCGTCGTTCACTCAAAACGGCAATGCCTCATGGTATGGCGGCAAATTCCACGGACGAAAAACCGCCAGCGGCGAGCTTTACAACATGTATGCCATGACTGCCGCCCACCGCACCCTGCCGATTCCGAGTTACGCCAAAGTCACCAATACCCGTAACGGCAAAAGCGTGATTGTGCGCGTTAACGACCGGGGCCCGTTCCATGGCAACCGCGTGATGGATTTATCCAAAGCTGCCGCGCAGAAACTCGGTTTCATCAACCAAGGGACCGCCCATGTAAAAATCGAACAGATTGTGCCGGGCGTAAAATCGCAACAAGCCGCCGCACCTGAAGCCGTTACGCCGAAAAATACCGTGTCGGCCGCTATTGCCACCTTATCCCCGGTGCAAGAAATTTATGTGGATTTGAAAGTCTTCGGTACCGAGCGTGATGCACAGGCCTATATCGACCAAACTACCGGGCAGCTTGCTTCGTTTTTAACCAGCGCGAAAATGGCGGTTGAAAAACGCAGCCACGAATACGTCGTGCGCATGGGACCGTTTACCGCCCAAGAGCGTGCGGATGAAGCTGAAACCCGTGTCCGCAGTTTGACACACAGCAGCAGTGATACAGCAATTTGATTTTTCAGACGGCCTGTCGCAGGCCGTTTTTAATGGGATGCGCGCATGTTATCGTTCAGTATCTACTACATGACTTTGGCGGAATTTGAAGCCTTAAGACAACAATTCCGCCGCCAGGAAATCAATCCGCTTCACTATCAAAACGAACTGGCGCGGCGGTTGGTGGTATCAGGTTTCGACAGTGGCACGGCGGAATATATCGTCGGATTACAACAGCAGGGCAAAGCAGATACCGCTTCCA
Source organism: Neisseria iguanae (assembly GCF_003013245.1). Lineage (GTDB taxonomy): Bacteria > Pseudomonadota > Gammaproteobacteria > Burkholderiales > Neisseriaceae > Neisseria > Neisseria iguanae. The sequence continues at coordinate 1,442 of NZ_PXYY01000065.1, read as the reverse complement.
TCCAGCCTAATGCATGGACGAGACATCTTGCCGTCAAAGCCGCGCTACTGTACGACAAACTGACCGAATGCGTAAACCATGTTGAACGCGAATTCCTGCGCGACATCCGCAAGGTCAATAAGCTGCTTCTCAAGCAACTGGCAAGCGAGCCTGGACAGGAATTAGCGGTGGTGTTGATGGAAGAAAATTAATCAAGTTGATAAAGCGGTAGGTATAAAAGGCTGGGATCTTGATGAAACTTTAAGATAAACCAATAAAACAGTAGCCGTATCGGGTGCCAACCCGATAATCCAGTCCTGTATATTTCAGAATATTACACTGGAAATTGAAACTCATATCCGATCTATAATGCGCCGTATATATCAGAAATCATTTGTATCCATAAACCATCCTTTTATTTAAGGTGTATTATAGAATTGAATCACCCGGCCGCCAAGGACAGACTGTCTTGGATTTGATTAGGGCGCGTGTTCTCATTTAGTCGGCGTCGCGCATTTTTAAGCAGAAAAGCGCGTATGCGGGGCGATGCTAAAAGAAGGCAGTTTTACACGTTGCGCCGGTAAAACCAGCCGGCGTGGCAAGGTGGGCTCCTTGCGCGCATTTCCAACACGGCAGACGGGGTTTTTATACCGAAAAGATGCCACATGATGAAATGAGGTACGCCCCGATATAAAACATAAGTTTGATAGATTAAAATGTGATTGATTATTAAGCAACGGTTTTGTGCGCTGAGATGATTTTAATGCGAATGAAAAGTTTGAGACTGACGTAGGTTAGCCCCAAATATCACACCAAATTCGCAAAATTTTAAGCTGCCCTTTATGGTGCGCCAAAGTTAAAACGAAACCCGCATTCTTTCCGGAATAATGGAAAAGATTTCCGGTCAATTCCATTCTATTTCCGTAGCATGCGCTTTGCCCGGTCTCAAAAGTTTTCCATCCCGTTAATGTGGTTTTGCCGTCCTACAAAATGCGTACAGTGACTGGCACGGTGACAAGTGGATTCACCCACATCAAGCACATCACGGCTTTTGCAGCAATCGGGATAAACAATGCCGTCAGGCAATGGTTTTCATTTAATAACCGACAATAGAGTATCTTTCCCTGTGTTTTCTGCAACAACGGTTAAACCTTACCCTGTCGTTTTAGAATGCCGAAAACAGCCACTTTACCTGTAACACCCCGACCGCGTTTGCCTTTGCACTGCCTGCCAAAACAACCCCCGTCTGATTCAACCGGGCCATCAAAAATTTCATCTGCCCGAAGTTCTGAACGGTAAGCGATGGCTTGGCGGATTTTACGGTAAAACAACAGGGCGGAATCAGGCCGGATACCGGGTATACCGGCAGCTGCACGGGCCGTTACTTCCGATACAGAAAATTGAAGAATTTTTTCCGTGTAGATTTGCTTGGTTTGCAATGGGTTACCTTCATTTTTTAATGT
>NZ_PXYY01000064.1 GCF_003013245.1 Neisseria iguanae | reverse complement strand
CCTGCCGCCTTATTCTCCTGATTTAAATCCGATTGAAAAGACATGGGGAAATATCAAAAAACACTTGCGTAAAGCCTTACTGGTTTATGAGACATTTTGGGCGGCTTTGCTGTCTTATGCTGGATTTTAAGTAGCTATACCAGCTTGAACCTTTTGAAAAAAATCGTCTTTCGCCGCAAACTATCCCTAAAACAAAGATAGTGTATTGAAAAGTCAATCACATTTACATTTCTTGACGTTGCAATAAGCCACACCCTGATTTATTCAGGGTGTTTTTTCGTGACCGTAGGTCAAGCGTATCTGGTCTTGTCGAAATCTTGGCCGTTTGCCAAAAGCGTAAATGCTATCACGACCAACTTACGCATGAGTGCTACAAGTATCAGTTTCATGGGCTTCCCTTTGGCTTTCAGACGGCCTACGAAAGCGGGTAACGCATTACAGCGGTAGGCAACCAGTGCCGGCATATACAGGCTTTTCCTGATGTCGGCATTGCCTATCTTCGATATTCGGCTTTTGCCCTTTACGCTCGTTCCTGATTTGTGGTCTTTGGGGTCAAGGCCGAGATAGGCCGTGAACTGTTTGGACGTTCTGAAGCTGTGCCGTTGGTAAACGGCCAGTAAGATGGCTGCTGCCTGTTCGCCTATGCCTGTAATGCTCTTTAATCGTTTGCGCTGGGTGTTATAGTGGGGATTGTCTTTGTAGAACTGGGCTATCTGCTGCTTTACGGTTTTGATTTGACTGTTCAGATTGTCGATAGTAGTTTGAATATGGGGCTTTATGTAGTCGGGGGCTTCGTGATGTTTGGTTCTTGCTGTAGCGCGTTGCTGTTTGAGATGTTCTAGGTATCTTGCGAGTTCTTGCAGCTGCTTTTGTTGCGGCGCCGATGGTTTCCACGGTCTTAATTTGTGTTGCCTATCTTGGCAGTATTGTGCTATGAGTCGTGCGTCTTGTTTGTCTGTTTTGGATCTTTGCAGCTCTGCTATTGCATAGCCTTTTATCTTTCGGGGGTTCTCTACTGTGATGGTATAGCGGGAGTGCAGATATTCGGCTAGGGCTTCGTAATATATTCCTGTTGCTTCGCATACGCAATGTAGCATTTCTGTGACTTTGCAGCTCTTTAGCCATTCTGTGAGTTGTTGGAATCCTTTGGTGTTGTTGTTGAACTTTCTTTCATGTGTTTGGCCGTCTGTAATCAGACAGCAATCTATTGTGAGTTTGGATACGTCTATGCCTAAGTACATGGGTTTTACCTTATAAATTCGGGCTTGCTGCCCTAGATAGTGTTCAAACTTCAGATGTACGAAAGCCCACGCTTCTATCTTTGTTACAAGCTTGGGCTTTGGCCGTGCTTTCGAAGTCGTGGGCTTTGCTTGGCGTTTCGTCAAACGCCAAGCCCTGAAAATGCCTGTCTCACATTCAGGGCTTGGGGCTTTGGGGTTTGCCTTCGGCGACCCTTCGGGGACGTTCGCCACGTGGCAGGGGTTGGGGGAAAACCGCCCCCAACCCTTGCTAATAGCGTTTTTGGGTGGTCTATCGTCAAAGGGTATCCAAAAAGATTTGTAAAGGCGAAAAGCGTGCCTTTACAAATCTTTCTGGACGTCCTCCCCCTGACTTGTATTAAGTGGGGCTGTAGGTTTACCGTGTTATAAATGCGACTATTGCAATCACTAATATAACGGCAATTATGACGATAAATACCGTGCCTAGGGCTAATACAAGCGCAATTAAAGCACCACGCCAGCCCTCGCGCTCATATCTAATGCCCATATAGAACGCTATTATGACCCAGATAAACGGTATTCCCTCTTTCATATCCCGACCTTCGCCCCCGTGTTGGTTAACGCCTTCTCGGCATAACCGTCATACATTAAATTTTGCGGACTTTGCCCGCCCATCGTCAACACTTGCGCACTTTCTTCGGTCTGTTGTACCGTTCGGGTTTCGTTTTGCGCCGTCTGTTGCTGCTTGTACGGATTATAAATACCGTTTTCGACATAATCAAGACAGTGGGATTTTTTCATTTCCCTGATAGGTGTTGCCTGCTCCGTATAACAGGTGCATTTATTGCCATTTTTAACGCACGCCACAGGATAGGGCATTGTCTTCACGGCTTTATTCAGACCGTTATATATCGGCGCTGTGTGCGGCATGCCTTCCACCGCTGGCTTATAGTCGTCTTCACTTAAATGCGGCTTGGGCTTCTCTGCCTCCGCTGCGGGTTTCTGCTGCGGGTATTGCCCGACTACGTCGGCGCCGTTTGGCGCGGTAGCGCCTACCGTCTCCGCCGTTGTCGGGCTTTGCGCTTGCGCGGAAACTTGCTGCGGTGTCGGCTCTGTGTAGCTCTGCCATTCGTTGTAGACATACCATGCGGCCAAGATGATAACCAGCATGACAACAGGTGCGATATAGACGATACGGCTCAATTTTGTTTTGATTTTGGTGTGTTCTTCGGCGCTTTTATAAACGCCATAGGCTTTTTTATCCAGCGTATAGACGCTCTTGACGGCGCTTTGTATGTCGCCTTTGCTTTGCGGGTCGCCACATCTTTCCCATTCGACCATTCTGCGAACGCCCATGTTTGTCTTGCTGATGTGGCAGTGATGGCCTATCAGGCTGCGGACGTTGATGTCTATCAGTCTCGGATGTTGGGTCAATAGAAAGATGTCTATGCCTTTGTGGCGGTGCGTTTCCAGCTCTGCGACATAGTCGGGGACTTTCGAACCGCTTGGCCGTGGCCTAAATACGCGCTGGCATTCGTCTATAACGAGTATTGCTCCTGTCGGCGCCCAATTGTGCCATGTCTGCATAGTTTCGCCTTCGGGTATCGGCAAATTCGGAATAATCTTTTCATTAACTTCTGGTATTCCGTCTAAATACAAGGGACGGTTTTTTAAATCGTCACGGTTCATTAGGTCTGAAATCATTTTCAGGGTCTTTCCCGAACCGGGAACGCCTGTTATCAGATATAACATTTTGCGTTTTCCTTTCTATTTCTTGCTTATTGTTGCTGATAGTTTGCTCATGCTTTTCAATGAAGCGATAAAGGCGAATGTGCCGAACAGCCAGTTCAGGCATACCCCGATACCGGCGATATACGCTAAATTCAAAGCGTCTGCGGGGATACTGCCTATCTGTGTGGTGACGGCGTTAAGGAGGTAGCTTTGGACTGCGTTCAGGCCTGTATAGGATATGAAGGACAGGCCTAACGCGGTCACTATCCGACCTGCTACAGTCATTAGTACGCTGGTTATTAATGTACCCCACATGTCATAAGTCCCTCATGGTTGCGTATATCATGTACCCACACGTAATCATTGTGCCCATTATCAGAATCGGCCTGATTAAGCGTGCAACGCTACAGATGTATTCATAGCTGAATTCAAATGTGCCGAGTGCGCCTAAGCTGTATACTACAGGTGCTGGACATGTACCGTCTGTACTGAAGTGGTCTAACGGCTTGAAACTCAAGTCTAGAGTTTCTTCCGGTATCTTAATGTCTTCGTAGTCGGTGTTTCCCAGCTCTGCACAGGCTGCAGAATTGGGATGTTTGGCACAAATATCCTGCTGCTGCGTTTGCGTTCCCGCCATTGTGCCTGTATTCGTTCCTGTACTCGTTCCGGTATTCGTCCCTATCTCGCCTGTCGTGGTGCTTTCTGACGGCGTTGTCGTTGTGCCTGTTTTGTTTGTCGGCATGATACTTCTTCTTATCGGCGCTTGGCTGCTGTTCGGTGTCAAATCGGGGCGCAGTATCGTGATTGAGCTGACATTGCCGTTTTTATCAATCATGAACTGTGTTTGCTGGGCGGTGTTCGAACCGGCGGGCGTGTACGGCTCTGATAGAGCTGTTACTTGGGCATATTCGGTGCTTTCGGTTGCGCTGCTGACTGCTCCTTCGATTTTGGCCAGCTGGTTCATTAACTCCTTATGGTTGGTTTGCTGGCTGTCCAGCATTTTTTTCAGAATGGCTTCGATATCGGACTGGTTTAAGGTCATGTCTTTGGCCAACTGCTCTTGTGCTTCGCCTTTGGGTGCGTTCACTTTTTGCAATGCTGCTTCATATTCGGCTTGGGTTGTGATTGGCCAGTATGCTACGCCTATTGCTTTGCCGTAGCCTTCCGGTAGTACCAATCCGGGGAATCGTGTCTGGAAATATGAATCCGATTGGCTTGCCCAATTCAAAACACCATTGTGTCTGTCGATTTGGTATGCGTAGCCTTCTATGTTTGGTTTGGGTTTGATGTTTGACGTTGACCCGATATCAATCCGTCTTAAATACAACTGGCTATACGTGCCGTCTGATTCACGGCTGGCGTCTGCTAGAGTTTTGGCTGCTGCCGTTGGAATTTTGGCTGCTTCGGCTGCCTTGGCTGCCGCTTGGGCTGCTTTGGCTGTGGCTGCGTTGGCTACTGCGCCTGCAAAATCGCCGTTACGTTCGGCTTGGGCTTGGGCTGTTTGGGCTTTTTTAGCAATTTCTGCTAACTCTGCCTGTGATTTGTCATAGTTTGACTTACCAGCTTCCGTTAAACCCAATGAATCAGTAAATGATTTTGCACCTGTCAGAAGACCACCAGTAAGATTATCTACCGCTGCTGTAGCCATATTAAGAGCAGTACCAACAGCTTTTTCATATTCAGCGTTTTTTATTTGTGTGCCTAATAGCTCACCATACTGCTTGACGGCAGAGCCTGCACTTGCGGTTAGATAAGCTGCACTAGCAGCAGTTTGAATCTTGCTAGAACTTACCCTCTGCGTTACCGCCGTCTGCGCCGTTGCCTTCTCTCCGTATCTGCCCGTTACGGTTACGTTCTTTTGCTGCTGCCCTGTAATCGTGTCTCCGCTCTTCGTTACTTGTGCGCTTCCGCGGTTGTTTTCCTGTACTTTCAGCACGCCCTTACTCGGGTCGTAGCCCTGATTCTTCAGGGCTTGGCTGCTTGGAAAACCGTTTTCCGTTGTTTGGTGTACTGCCGGTGGCGGCAACCCTACATCTGCCAATGCGACTGCCGGTATCAATACCTGTTGCGCGCTAAAACATACAAGCACAATGCTACGCATATACCGGGCAGGATACCCAGGATAAATTCTGTTTCTGGTGTCATTGTTCATCTTCTCTTTCGCCTATCAGTGAGATTGCTTTCAGTGCTATTACGACTACGAACAGCATTGCCATTGCCGAAGCTACGCCGAATCCCGCTTCTCTTCCTGCTTCGGCATATGCGCCGTATTCGCATTGCGGGAAAGTAGGGGTTACGGTTTGTTCGTGATATACCCATGTTGTGCCATTAAAAACGGGGTGATGTAACACCCCGTCTTTATCGATTGTCGGCACGACTTGGGTCATCAAGACGTTTGTTGCTTCCTGCTCTGTTGCGTAGCAGATTCGGCCTACTTGATAACCCATGCCGTCACCTTAGCCGACTTGGTTTGCGCTACGTTTGCCGATACGAACCAAGGCAAACGCGATGGAGATGCCTACTACCACAGCGCCGATGGATAAAACACCTTCTTTCAGGCCACCGATTTCAGTTTTAATGGTTTCCAGCAATGTGCCTTCCGCCATTACGGGGGAGGCCAATACGGCAACGGTTGCCGCTGCCACTGCTGTTTGCGCTTTGCGCTTCAGTTTTTGGATGTTCATAAGATTTTCCTTTTTGGTTAATAAAATGAGTGGGGCGCTTTGATGGGGTCTTCACGGCGCGCCCCGTTACCGTGAATTTTGTTTTTTTGTGCCGTTGTTTATGGCTCGTCTGAATAGTAAACGGCGTCTTTCCAGCCTCGCACATAGACTTGCAGCGTGTAGACTTGGTCTCGCTTGAAATGCGCGTACTTTTCGGGGTTTTTTGTTCGCACTTCGCATAAAGCTGTTCCGCTTTCAGTGCGAATTAAAAAACCAAGATAATGAGTTTTAGTGTATGTGCCATCTTTATTTTTACGTTCACGGTCAAATTGGCGGTCATAAGAAGCAATGATGAACACACCTTGTTTTTTGGTTTCTTCTGTCATGATGTTTTTCCTTTTTTAATGGTTAAGACTGCTTTGTTGAAATATTTACGATAATTTCGCGGTTTTTGAATGCCCACTTCGAACCGATTACCGCTGATAAAACGGTGTTGTAGTTGTCTTGGTGCATTCTCGGCAGGTTGCCCATGCCGTTATAACTGGCATACTCATTCAGGTAACTTTCAACCTGATTTACCCATGTCTGCAATTTTTTGCGCCACTCTTTCGAGCCTTTGCTTACAAAGGCGAAATTGCTGTTCGCAATCTTCCACAGGCTCTTTTTGTCGATGGTGGTGCGTATTAGGCGATAGCCTTTGTCTTCTGGCAAACGGCTGTTAATGTGCTTGGCAATGTACTTGGCGACATATCGCGCCAGTCCTTTGCTGTTGGTTTTAACCGGCAGAAGTTCGGTGCGGCCAAAGCCGTATTTGTGGACGTTTTCGCGCAGCAGCTTCCAGAGCTGGCGTAATGCGGGATTGGCTGACCTGTAATCCCCCGATGAAATCTTTTGAAAATCCAGCCCACGGCGGATATTTTGGAGAGTGTTTACAATGAGGTGAAAGTGAATCCGACCGCGCTTTGTGCGTTCGTATACGCAGATGTAGTGTTCGAAGTGTTTTTTCAGAAAGTTGGTACGCAGGCTGTGGAATCGGCGCTGTGCTTCTTCAACGGACTGCACGTCATCGGCAAAGGTCAAAGTCAAAAAGCCGACTTTGTCCAAGCCGAACGTGCTAATGAACTGATGAACGTTCATTTCCAACGCGGTTGATGATTTTTTGTAAGACGTGCTGAATTCATTCAGCTTGTCATTCTCGGTTTTGTATTGTTCGTAGTTGGCTGGCAACTGCTGAAAGCCTTGTTCCATCGGCTCAATGCAGTTGTTACTATTTAAGACAAGGAAGCGCGCGCTCCGCGCACGCTGAAGCCGAACGATTCATGTTCACACCTCCGAAATCAAAGCGGATACGGTTAATTTGCCGTATAAATCGGCGGTGTCAAAAGCAGATTGATGACTGTATGGGCTTAAAACAGGGAAATTTCTAGTTTCTTGAATAGTCGGAACATCGTTTATTTCAACGAATACGCGACAGATATAGGAAATCGGATTTGTTTGCGGTTGCGGTGTGATGGTGTAATAGTAAACTGACATTTCAGACCCCTTAAAAAGTCGGTTAATCGGAACTTGTCAAGGGTTTTTGTTTGTGATTTACACTCCCTTAACGGAGTGCAATATATAAGTGCAATATATAAGGCCGTCTGAAGCGTTTCAGGCAGCCTTTCATCTTAATCAGCTATTAATCCGGCAGCTTTGTTCAACCCGTTTTCCAAGGAATCCACCATGGCGGCATAGCCGTCGCTCTGCTGCGGTGTTTCTACATGAAAAGGTTTGCTCTGCCCGTCCGGCCACAGTGCGTAGCCGCTGACCACAGTTTGGCCTTGGTAGCTGCCGTTAAATGCTTCGATATACACTTTCAGTACTCGGGTACTTCGGCTGCGACCGGAAGGGATGAAGGTGTATTGGCGGTTTAAGCGGTTGAGTTTATTACTCAAGTTGTTGGCCAGCGTTATATTGAGCGGACTTGCCCACAAATGGTTTTTGGCGAAATTCAGATGGTACGCGTCGGTCTGATATACCAGCCCGCCGTGGGCCAACGGCTCGGCCAAATATACTTTTACCGCTATTTCGTCGCCCTGGCGCGGCTGGATGTATTGGCTGTCGGGCAGCACGAAATATCGGGTGCTTTGCGGCGTGCTGCAGGCGGCGAGCAACACTGCGAAACTCAGTACTAAAAGGCGCATTATCGGCTTCCTTTCGGGATAGGGTCTTTGATATTACTATTAAAAACCAATGAATTAGGTTTTTCTTTCAAGGTATTGATAATCGGTTGCGCGTCTTTTAAGGTTTTATCAATGCTCTGTAAGGTAGCCTGCACATCACCGTAAATCGGCGATTGCGGCGACACGCCTTGCAGGGTTTGGCGCAATTCTTTTAAGGTTTGGTTGATTTCGGCCGGAATATTCTGCGTTTGTGGTTTGCCGACCAGTTTATCCACCGAATTGAGCGTTGTGGTGGCAGATTTCAAGGTGGTTCTTAGTTCGGCCAACGAAGTATTCAGATTGCCGACGGTTTGATCCAGCGGCAGCTTGTTGAATTTGTCTAACAGATTCGACAATTGTGTTTGCAAACCGTCAAAGCCGCTGCTGCGCGTGGCAATCACGGTGTCACCGCCGTACACAGTATGTGGTTTCAATTTCGGCAGGGGCGACGGCTCGTCGGTCAGCTCGACTAATTTGCTGCCGGTAATCAGATTATTACTGGCGATGGTGGCGGCCAGGCCGCGGTTTAAGGCCGTCTGAAACTGCTGCTGCCAATGCGCTTTAGTTTGCATGTCGGCATTTATTTCCAAACGAGACGGCTCAAGGCGGATGCGCACCGGAATCCAGCCGTTAGCGAATAATTGCAGGCTGTCGTTGCGCGCAAAATACGGCAAATCCGACACCACGCCGATGTTGATGCCTTTGTATTCGACCGGCGCACCCGCACTCAACCCGCGAACGGATTGTTTGAAAAAGGCAGTGTAATAGAGCGAACGGTCATCCGGCAGGTTTTCCACTTCACTGCGGCTGTCATAAAGCGTGAAGGTGTCTTCGTTTTTCACTGCTTGGGTATCGTCCGTTTTCGGCGAACTGAATGCAATTGCGCCCGACAGCAAGGCCGGCAACGGCGCGGAATGCACTTGAATGCCGCTGCCCGACGTTTGGATATTGATGCCGCTTTCCAGCCAGAAACGGCTTTCGGCATGAATCAGTTTGTCGTTGGGGCTCTGGATGAAAATGGTGTAATGCACGGTTTGGTCATCGGGATCGAAACGTGCGCTTTCTACCTGCCCCACCATGAAATTTTCATACAAAACAGGGCTGCTCACATTCAAAATTTTGTCGTTGGAACCGACCAATTTCAGACGCAAACCGCTTTGGCCGATGGCGGCAATCGGCGGAATGTCCAATACTTTAAACACCGATTCTTCTTCCGCACTTGTGCCTGGTGTGAAAGCGATATACGAGCCGGAAAGCAACGTGCTCAAGCCGGTTACACCGCTTTGATCAATACGCGGTTTCACCACCCAAAATTGGGTGTCTTTACGGATTAAGTCTTGCGCATCAGCACTAAGCTGCGCGGTGGCTTCCACGCCTTTACGGTCGGCACGCAATTTGATTTTAGTGATGCGGCCAACATCAACATTCAAAACTTTGATTACGGTATTATTGACTTCAATGCCGTCGGCACTGTCAAGCAGCAGCGTGATAACCGGCCCGGTATTGCGGATTTGCTTCATCAAAAGCCAGCCACCCGCAATCAGGGCAATCAGCGGAATCAGCCACACCACCGAAGTAAACACATTGGTTTTTTTAATCCTTGCCGGTGGCGGCGGTAAATCATTGTCGTGTTGGTTTAAATTATCGTTCATATTTGTTATGGCCGTCTGAAACTTTATCCCAAATCAGGCGCGGATCGAAAAAATAAGCAGAAAGCATGGTGAGTAATACCACCAGGCAGAAATAAACGGCGGCTTCGCCCGGCACCACCCGTGCCATATTGGTATGAAATGCACTCATCAAAATAATAATTACAAAAATATCAATCATTGACCAGCGGCCGATGGCTTCGGTAATCCGATACATAACCGACATCCAAGGCGTCCGCAATGGCGGTTTGAAATAAGCGGACGCAATCAACACCGCCATCGCCACAATCTTCAATACCGGCACTAAAATACTCGCGCTGAAAATAATCGCAGCAATCGGCTTATCGCCATCGCGCCACATATAAATAATGCCGCTCATGATGGTGTTGATTTCCAGCGTGGTCGGGTTGGATGAAATCATAATCGGCAACAAATTAGCCGGTATATACAAAATCGCTGCGGCTACCAAAAAACACAACGAAATGCGCAAACTGTAAGGCCTCCGACGATATAAATCCGCCCCGCACACACCGCAAGTCTGCTCGCCCGCATCACGGAAATACAGACAACGGCTACAGCAGATTTTATCATCCGAGGCCGTCTGAACCGCGTTAAAGCCTAAAATACGGTGGATTTTATAATACACCCAGTGCTGCGGAATCGATACCGATGTGCGAATCAGCATCACCGCCAAAATCAACATAAGATAAAAAGCCGGTCCGAATGTCACTTCTGACACCGACGACAATTTAATATATGCCACCAGTGTCGAAACAAAAAATACATCAACCATAATCCAATGCCGCAAGCGCACCAACACCCGCATGCAATAAAACAGCGCCGGCAGCATTTTTTCCATCACCAAGGCGGAATACACATACACACACATCAGCAAAAATAACAACGGGGTGCCGAAAGTCAGAATAAACATCACTTCGGCCAAAAAACCGAATTCCTGTAGCACCAACAGCCGCATCATTTCCGGCAAAGTCAAAATCGACACCACTCCGATCATCGAGATTTTCATAAATAGCATGGTGTAGACAAAAGCCATTAAGACCAGAGATGTTGCGGCATACGCCAAAGGCGCGATGTAGGGATTTTTTTCTACCTGTACCAACTCATGATTGCACGTCGGGCAATGCGCTTCCTGCCCCTGCTGCAAACGCGGAATGTCCGTGCGGCAGCCGCAGTCGGGGCAATCCACCGTGTGCGCCGGCAAGGTGGCATCGTTGCGGAACGATTTAAAACGCCACCAGCGTCGGTAGGTCGGAAACAGTTTCATAAAATCGGGCGTGGAATAAAAACTTTATCAAGGTTGGCATTATATAGTAAAAACAGGCTAATAGCAGCGAAATACTATAAAGGCTATCTGAAAGACGGTCGTTTATATCAAGAAGTTTTCGGTTGCAATAAAGTGAAAAAGCAAAAAGGCCGTCTGAAAAATCATTTTCAGACGGCCTAAATACTCAATCACCCTACCAGTAACCCAACACTTTCCACCAAATACCGCCAATCACCACAAAAACCAACAGGTTGACCACGCTCATGATAAAGCCGACTTTCCACCATTCGCCCAGCGTCGAATAGCCTGAACCGAAGATAATCGGTGCAGTGCCGGTGGCATAATGCGTTAAAGTCATCATGATATTGGAAGCGGCGGCCATCAATAAGGCAAACAGCATGGGCGGCGCACCCAAAGCGATACCGGCGGTGTAAAAGGCACCGAACATGGCGGTAATGTGAGCAGTGGTGCTGGCAAACATATAATGCGCATATAAATAAGCCAACAAAAGCAATGCACATGCACCCATCCAGCCGATGCCCGTGCTAGCGATGCCGCTTTCCAACAAACCTGAAAACCATGTCACCACGCCAAGTTTGCTCAAAAAGGTTGCCATCATCACCAAAGCGGCAAACCAAGTGATGGTGTCCCACGCGCTTTTTTCTTTCAGGATGTCGTCCCACGTTAATACGCCCGACAGCAGAAGCAGCGACAAGCCGATAAATGCGGTGGCGGTGGCGTTAACGGCATAAGCCTTGCCCAACAGCAATTCCGGAATGCCTGCCCACAAAAACAGCAAAATCCCGAAAATACCCAACATAATCCATTCACCGCAGCTCATCGCCCCCTGTTCTTTCAGGCGTTCTTTGGCAAACTGCATGGCATTGGGCGTTTCTTTTACCTCCGGCGGTGCAATGAAATACAGCACGGTCGGCATCAAAATCATCGCAATCAAGCCCGGCACCAACATCGCCAGCGCCCATGTACCCCAGCTAAGTTCAATATCGCTGTTGGTCGCCTTTGCCACCAATTCCACCACCAGCGGATTGGGTGCAGTGGCGGTGATAAACATGGCCGACGTAATCGGATTGCTGTGGTAATTGACCAGCGACAGGTATTTACCCATGCGGTTTTGCGTGCCTTTTTCCGGGTCGGAATCATAGCTGGACGCAATCGCCTTCATCACCGGATGGATAATTCCGCCGCCGCGCGCGGTATTGCTCGGCGTCACCGGTGCCAGCAGCAATTCAGATAAAGCCAAGCTGTAGCCGATGCCTAAGGTTTTTTTGCCCCACACGGCGATAAACAGATAACCGATACGCGCACCCAAGCCGGTTTTCAAAATTCCCCGCGAAATCATAATCGCCACACCAATCAGCCAAATCAGCGGGCTGGAAAAGCTCGACAGCGCATCTTTAATCGCACCGGAAGGCTTGTCGTTGGTGACGCCTGTGAGTGCCACCAAAGTGATGGCGATTATCGCAATCGCGCCAATCGGCATGGCTTTGCCGATAATCGCCGCCACCACGCCGACAAACATCGCCAACAGATGCCAGCCTTCCGGCGTCACCCCTTCGGGCACGGGAATCACAAACCAAATCAACAAGGTCAATGCCACCGCAACCGCAGTCGGAACCGGCTTAAAGCCTATCTTACCCATCATGATGCTCCTGTATGCATGAAGTCATAATTTAATATTTGTCAGCAACAGTATAATCCCTTTTACCTATCCTGTAACTTTGATGTATCACAAGAAAATACAGATTATTTTGATATAAATATTATGAATTTGAAAACCGTGTTGATTTTGCTCAAGTCGTGTTTTCAAAATGATAAAGGCCGTCTGAAAAATAGTTTTCAGACGGCCTTTAAAGATCAATTTTTACAAGCCTAAATCCTTCCACATGGCATCGACTTTCGCCACAGCGGCCGGATCTTTTTGGATCACGCGCCCCCATTCACGGTCTGTTTCACCCGGCCATTTGTTGGTGGCATCCAAGCCCATTTTTCCGCCCAAACCGCTGACAGGGCTGGCAAAATCAAGATAGTCGATCGGCGTGTTTTCCACTAGAACCGTATCGCGTACAGGATCCATACGGGTAGTAACCGCCCATATGACTTCTTTCCAATCCCGCACATCCACATCTTCATCGACCACAATGATGAATTTGGTATACATAAACTGACGTAAAAAACTCCAACAACCCATCATCACACGTTTGGCGTGTCCGGCGTATTGTTTCCTCATCGATACCACCGCCATGCGGTAAGAGCACCCTTCCGGCGGCAGGTAGAAATCAACGATTTCGGGGAATTGTTTCTGCAAAAGCGGCACAAATACTTCGTTCAATGCCACGCCCAGCACGGCAGGTTCATCAGGCGGTTTGCCGGTATAGGTGGAATGGTAAATCGGGGCTTTGCGCATAGTAATGCGCTCAACGGTAAACACGGGGAACCAGTCCTGCTCGTTGTAATAGCCGGTATGGTCGCCATAAGGGCCTTCCAATGCGGTTTCGTTCGGGCGAATCACACCTTCCAACACGATTTCCGCACGCGCCGGCACCTGCAAATCGTTACCTATGCATTTCACCAATTCGGTACGCGAACCGCGCAGCAAGCCGGCAAATTGGTATTCGCCCAAGGTATCAGGAACTGGCGTCACCGCACTCAAAATGGTGGCCGGATCGCAGCCCAACACCACGGAAACAGGATAAGGTGTATTCGGATTTTTTTTGCAGAATTCCCGGTAATCCAATGCACCGCCACGGTGCGGCAACCAGCGCATAACCAGCTTGTTTTTACCGATTAATTGTTGGCGGTAAATGCCCAGATTTTGGCGTTTCTTATTTGGCCCGCGGGTTACGGTCAGACCCCATGTCACCAAGGGCGCAATGTCTTCCGGCCAGCAATGCTGAATCGGCAGTTGATATAAATCGACCGCATCGCCTTCCAATACGATTTCTTGGCAAGGCGCGTTTTTTACTACATTCGGTGCCATGCTCCAAATGTCTTTTAAAAGCGGCAATTTAGAAAACGCATCTTTAATGCCTTTTGGCGGCTCTGGTTCTTTCAAATAAGCCAGCGTTTGGCCGATTTCGCGCAATTTCGATACGCTGTCTTCGCCCATGCCCATCGCCACACGCTCGGGCGTGCCGAACAAATTGGCCAACACAGGATAGCCGTAGCACGTGCCATCGGCACGAACCGGACGTTCAAACAGCAATGCCGGCCCTTCGGCACGCAACACACGGTCGGCAATCTCAGTCATTTCCAACTCCGGCGACACCGGCGTAGATATACGCTTGAGTCTGCCTTGCGCCTCAAGCTGCGTAATAAAATCTCGTAAGTCTTTGTATTTCATATTGACTCTCTTTCGGCACAATCGTTTTTCAGATGGCCTCTATAGCTCTATAGATCGGGGGCAGAATATTTCAGACGGCCTTTTTTTCAGGCTGTAACGAAACAGCTTGCCTGATTATAACGTGTTTTCAAACATTGAACCGCGTTGAGGCAAACCAGGAACAAATAAAGCTACCAAATCCCCGCCCATTTACATGCTGCCCCATACAGGGCAATCGCATGAATTTCCCCTCCCTGGCAGAAGAGACCCAAACTCATCATCTCCGGCCGCCATTAACCGTCTTGAACTGATCCTCCGTTTGACCGATTTGCCCCGGTTGATCAGGTTCAGTGCCAACTGCTTCAATCTGTGCATATTTTTTGCCGCATAT